>NZ_JBNHEQ010000158.1:0-39792 GCF_050016015.1 Dapis hubbardiae BLCC-M172 | reverse complement strand
AACACTATATATAGCATTTAAAAACTATAACGTTATAGATATGTAGTGTTTATAATTGAAAAATCTCTAAGTCTTGTAAATGATACAAAGGAATAGGGAAGAGCGAAAAAAATAACCCTTGACTGATAAAAAAACACTATATATAGCATTTAAAAACTATAACGTTATAGATATGTAGTGTTTATAACTGAAAATACTTAAGTCATAACTGATACATCTGCAAAAAATTTTTCTACATTTCTTTAGAGGAAATCACTTTCTCAAACCTCAAAAGACTTTCTTCTTGGTAGAATTATTAATATTTGTAAAAAAACTGAGTAAGGAAGTAAAGAATGCGAGTTGCGATCGCAGGTGCAGGATTAGCAGGAATGGCCACTGCTGTAGAATTGGCTGATGCTGGGCATCAAGTGGAAATATTTGAATCTCGCCCTTTTGTTGGAGGGAAAGTAGGGAGTTGGGTCGATGGAGATGGAAACCATGTGGAAATGGGTTTGCACGTTTTCTTTGGCTGTTACTACCAACTTTTTGATTTAATGAAAAAAGTGGGAGCCTTTAAAAATCTCCGTCTCAAGGAACATACTCACAATTTTATTAATAAAGGGGGTAAAACAGGTTCTTTAGATTTTCGCTTCCTGACTGGAGCGCCTTTTAATGGATTAAAAGCTTTCTTTACCACATCTCAGCTCTCTGTGCAAGATAAGTTACAAAATGCAATTGCCTTGGGTACCAGTCCGATAGTTAGAGGTTTGGTAGATTTTGATGGGGCAATGAAAACTATTCGAGATTTGGATAGGGTAAGTTTTGGAGACTGGTTTCGTGGGCAAGGTGGCTCTGATGGAAGTATTAAGAGAATGTGGAATCCTATTGCTTATGCTCTGGGGTTTATTGATGCGGATAATATTTCTGCTCGATGTATGTTGACAATATTCCAATTATTTGCTGCTAAGACAGAAGCATCTGTGTTGCGAATGTTGGAAGGTTCTCCTTATGAGTATCTGCACAAACCTATTGTTGATTATTTGGAGGAACGGGGCACTAAGATTTTTACTAGACGACAAGTTAGGGAAATACAGTTTTCTGAGAATGATGGAGAAACTCGTGTTAGTGGAATAGTTGTAGCTAATGGGGATACGACAGAAACTATTACTGCTGATGCTTATGTTTTTGCCTGCGATGTACCGGGTATTCAGCGCATTTTACCGGAAGCTTGGCGGAAATGGCCGGAGTTTGACAATATTTATAAGTTAGATGCGGTTCCTGTAGCAACAGTACAGTTGAGATTTGATGGTTGGGTGACAGAGCTACATGATAAAAACCAACGTGAACAATTAGAGCGTGCTGCTGGTCTTGATAATTTACTTTATACTCCAGATGCTGACTTTTCTTGTTTTGCGGATTTGGCATTGACAAGTCCGGGAGATTATTATCGCCAAGGGGAGGGTTCTTTATTACAGTTGGTATTGACTCCTGGCGATCCTTTTATTAAGGAGAGTAATGAGGCGATCGCTCACCATGTGTTAGAACAAGTCCATGAATTATTTCCTTCATCACGGGAATTAAATATGACTTGGTATAGTGTGGTGAAGTTGGCTCAGTCTTTATATCGGGAAGTTCCTGGTATGGACCCGTATCGTCCGAACCAACAGACTCCGGTGCCTAACTTTTTTCTGGCAGGTAGCTATACTCAACAGGATTATATTGATAGTATGGAGGGGGCAACTATTTCTGGGAAGCAAGCTGCTAAGGTAATTTTGGCGAATGTTGAAAATATTTTAGGGAGTAGTTCAACAGTTAATAATTAAGGTTTTTCTAGGGTAGCTATAGATAAATTAATTGGGGTTTGCTGAAAAAGTCTTTTTGAAGGAGTAGGGGAGCGGGGGAGTAGGGGAGTAGGGGAGAATTTTTCTGCCCAACTATGCACCAGAAATGCTAACTTTTTGAGCATTAAGAGCTAAAAACCAGGTACTTTGTTAAGACCTACAAATGCTAGAATCTTTATTTGTCAATAGTTTTATATTTAATCAGCAAGCCCTAATTACTACACTTAGGAAGTTCATAATCTTTGTATAGCAATAGTTATGTGAATAGAAAAAAGCAATTATAATCAAGATGGATTTTTATTTGGTTTAATTATCTGCTATTTAAGGGTTTAGAGCTATTTCAATTACTAAGAAAGAGGCTATAACCAGTCTAGGAGAGGCATAATTAATTATTAATTATTACCTCTTCTGATAAATAAGAGGATTTGCTCAAGGAATTTTTTTCTTTTTTCTCTATGAATGGAGAGGGTTTATACCTTAATTTTTTGGTAATGGAGGAAAGTCTGCTCTCTAGGATGTATCTGCAAACTTTTATAAAGGCAGTAGGGAAATATGTTTTTTATACTCAGTCAAATTACTCAAGAAATAACAAGGGGATAAAATGTTTCTTCGGAAAGCCTAATTTATCGTGTTAACCTGCATCGCAGTTTTTCTATTTTTTATTTGTCTTGAAGTTGCTCACATGGATATAATTTTAGCTCAAGGAAATCTACAAAAGGTAACTATTTGTAGTCCTGATAACTCGGATTAATGTGCAACTATTACCAATGGGAATAAACTATGGGTAAAAAACATCCAGTGACAAGTTAACCTTGCGCACAATTTGGAAGTAGGGGCTTAAATAGGGTTTGTTGAAAAAGTCTTATTCTGCTTGATTTCTCGCCGCTTTAGTCAGAAAAACTCCCGTTTGGAACAGCATTTTACGGCAATAATAAATCCCACAATTTGTCAATTTATTGGCTTCAGAGCAGATATATTCAAGAATTGCTATTACATCTGGAGATTCTTTAATTAAATTTTGCTGACATCCATACAATTTGCATCACCTCCTTAGTTTTAGATTAGCCAAAAATCAGCTTTTTTTTATTAAGAATAATGACGGGTTAAAACCTGTGTCGTTTGCTCCGCAACGCTAGCGCGAAACGATGACTATTGATTTTAATCAATGGCTAACTCTCACTTCCTATTTTTAGGTTTTTAGTTATGATTTTTTTTACAAGGGCAGAAAAATCAAAGGATAATTCTTACTTCTACTTTCTTGATAATTTAATGTCAACAGCAAACTACGGGTAGAATGAGTGACTAAAAAGTTAGGACTTTGAGTGAACAAGTACAGAAAGATACAGGTACAATTATTATTCCTCATTTCTCTGTCTCCCCACACTTCCTACACTCCCCACCCTTCCTACACTGTGCTTTTTTCAGTAAACCCTAATTTAATCATTTTCTTAAGCATCCCAGCAGAGGTGATGAGTAGTGAAATTTTACTTCTATTGCGTATGGAGCAATAGTTCAAACATTTTCTGAAGCACCCCAGCAGAGGTGATGGGTGGTGAAATTTTACTTCTATTGGGTATGGAGCAATAGTTTAAACATTTTCTGAAGCACCCAAGCAGAGGTGATGGGTGGTAAAATTTTGCTTCTATTGTATGGAGCAATAGTTCAAACATTTTCTGAAGCACCCCGCCAGAGGTGATGGGTGGTGAAATTTTCCTTCTATTGCGTATAGAGCAATAATAGATTCATTTTCTGAAGCACCCCAGCAGAGGTGATGGGTGGTGAAATTTTGCTTCTATTGGGTATGGAGCAATAATAGATTCATTTTCTGAAGCACCCCAGCAGAGGTGATGGGTGGTGAAATTTTGCTTCTATTGGGTATGGAGCAATAATAGATTCATTTTCTGAAGCACCCCAGCAGAGGTGATGGGTGGTGAAATTTTGCTTCTATTGGGTATGGAGCAATAATAGATTCATTTTCTGAAGCACCCCAGCAGAGGTGATGGGTGGTGAAATTTTCCTTCTATTGCGTATATACTCACGGGATGACAAGTAAGATTAAAACCTTATTCCAAAAGCTTTTCAGTCAACCTCTCTCCAGAAAAAATTAGCAGTTAGGATGGGCTATTAAGGTACTGACTGGCGATCTACTCACCTAAAATACCCTATATTGTAAAAAATAAAAAAATGAACTTCAGTATTTCCAGCGTCCTTATTGCAGAGATACTAATAACTGATAACTAATAACTAATAACTAATAACTGAAATGACTGATTGGCTAGAACATAGTGTACAGATAGAGGTAGCTGCCCCAATTGATTTAGTGTGGAGTCTGTGGTCTGACTTAGAACAAATGCCACAATGGATGAAGTGGATTGAATCTGTTGAAGTGCTTAAAGATAATCCAGACTTATCCAAGTGGAAATTAGCTAGTGGTAATTTTGAGTTTAGCTGGCTTTCTCGAATTGAGAAAATAGTTACCAATCAAATTATTCAGTGGGAGTCTGTGGATGGCTTACCCAACCGAGGTGCCATCCGTTTTTATGACCGTCATGGTAGTAGTATTGTTAAGCTAACTGTAGCTTATGGAGTTCCTGGGTGGCTAATAAAAATTATGGATAATTTATTTTTAGGGAGGATAGTAGAATCTACTTTAATGGCAGATTTGGAAAGATTTCGTGATTATGTTATTGCCATAGAACAGAAGGAAAAAGAAGGAAATTAAGTATCAATTTCCAAAAACATAATTTTTGCTGGGAAATTACCAGTCCATGTCTACAGAAAGGTTGATAGTCATTTGTTTTTCTCCAGGAGGAACTGCTGTTATACAAGCACAAATAGTTTGACCATTATCTAATTCTACTTCGCAAGCATGACAAGAACCCATTAAGCAACCTGTGGGAATTGTTACTCCAGCACGTTCAGCTACTTCTAGCAGCGGTTCTCCTGCCTCTGCATCAACAGTAATTTTATCTGGCAAAAAAATTATTTTCATCTTTGGTTTAATTTGGTTTGATGACCTACTTGATAATTTTGATATAGCTTTCATAATTCAGCTATCAGCTTTTTGAGTAGAGATAATTGCTCATTTATAATAGACATTTCCAATAATCAAAAATCAAATTAATTATCCCACTATAAACATCAATTATTAGCCTCTACTCCCTACTCCTTACTTACTAAAAATACATATTTCCAATAATCAAAAATCAACATCAATTATTTTCCCCTACTCCCTACTCCCTACTCCCTACTCCCTACTCCCTACTCCCTAATTCTTAAATATTGGTTTTAAATCTAGGTGATTATTGACTTGATCTGTAATTGAATCCAAAATCACTTCTCGTTGTTCTCTATAATTAGCAATACCAGTAGGTAAACCGTCTAGTCCCCGTTTTTTACGCAAGAGATTTAACCAAGAACGACGCCAAGGACCATTATCAAATATTCCATGTAAATAGTTACCCCAGACAGACTTATAGCTATTAACAAAACCTAAATCATAATCATCAAATAAAGGTTTAACTATGTCTGGTTTTATCACTCTAGTTCTACCTTGATGAATTTCATAACCTACTACTGGTAAATTTCCTAAAGGGTAATTAGCAATAACTTGTCGCTGCCGAGCAATTTTTTTAGGAGTAATTACAGTTCTTAGTGGTAGTAATTCTAGTCCTTTATATTCTCCTTTTTTTCCTTCTAAACCTTGAGAATCAATTAAAAGTTCACCAAGCATCTGAAAACCACCACAAATTCCCATTACTGTACCACCAGATTCTTGATAATTTTTGATGGCTTTTGCCATACCAGTTTTTTGTAATACTAATAAATCGCTAATAGTAGTTTTAGAACCAGGGATAATTATGGCATCAGGATAACCCAAATTATCATCAGGATTAAGATATTTAAGTTTAACACTAGATTCTGCATCTAAAGGCTCAAAATCCGTAAAGTTAGAAATTCTTGGTAATCTAATAATGACAATTGTAATGTCAGTTGTAGATTTATTAGAACGTTGTTCTAAAATACTCAAAGAATCTTCAGCCGGAAAAGCTTCATTAATCCAAGGAATCACTCCAACAACAGGAATATTAGTTCTTTCTTCTAACCACTGAATACCTGAATCTAAGAGAGACCTCTGTCCTCTAAATTTATTAATTATTATTCCTTTAATTAAATCTTTTTCTTCTGGTTCTAGTAGTTCTAATGTACCAATAACATGAGCAAAAGCACCCCCTCGGTCAATATCAACTACTAAAATTGTAGAGGCGTTCAAATACTTAGCCACTCGCATATTAGTTAAATCTCGGTGCTTCAGATTTATTTCTGCAGGACTACCTGCTCCTTCACAAACTATAATGTCAAACTCTTGAGATAAAATTTCTAAAGATTCTTGGATAGCCTCCCAACCAATATCAAAATATTGCTGATAATAATCTATAGCTCCTACTGTACCTAATGCTCTTCCCTTAATAATAACTTGGGAAGTCATATCTCCTTGAGGCTTTAATAAAATTGGATTCATTTCTATTGCAGGAGTCACACCTGCGGCCCAAGCTTGTACTGCTTGAGCATGACCCATTTCTCCTCCAGTAGATGTGACATAGGAGTTCAAAGCCATATTTTGTCCTTTAAAGGGAGCTACTCTCCAACCGCGACGTGATAAAATTCTACAGATGGCTGTAGTGATTAGAGATTTCCCAGCATGGGAAGTGGTTCCCACTACCATAATTGCTTGCATAGCTTTTTTTTATCAGGAAGAATGAATTATATAGGTATACTCCCTGGACTCAAGTCACGGGGATTAACTTTATAGTTTTTGTCTCTTAAACCCTAGTAAGTAATCGGATAAATTCTTATTATCAAAAAAAGAGGGTATGTGCCTCCCCTTTTAAGGGGATGATAAAGAATAAATTTCATTATTTCAAGCCTCTGAGTTTCCGTTTGTCATGCTGCGCAAACAGCCAATGGATAATTGATAATGGATAATTGATAATGGATAATTGATAATTGATAATTGATAATTGATAATTGATAATTGATAATTACCTCTCCCTTTTAGGGAGAGGATTGACGAATAAGGAAAAGATTTATTTTTTTCCCCTTGAAAGGGGAGGCTTCAAGGCGTGAATTATCTAATTATTTAATTGCTTAATTATTAATTATTTCGGTAAGGAATAAGGAAGAAGGCTTTAGTTATCTAGGAGAGAAGGAAGAAGAAAAGGAAAAACCTTACATAAGGTGTAAATATTTCCCCAACTTTTACAGGACGCGACCATACCAGCGGACATGATATAAGGGGATAAAAAAAGAGAATATTCCTGATGTCAAGCCTCCTTGTTGCAGAAGTATTGATAACTAATAACTGATAACTGATTAGGTTTAATTTTGTGGGAGGTGCTAAAAAGACTAACTTAGACTTCACTAATACACATCTCTAACAATAAAAAATTAAATTAATTATTGTGCATAAATCATCTATTGTTTTCTCCTAACTCCTCTTTTATGTAGATATCTATGTTTCAACCCATTATTATCCTTAATTTTCCGATGATGTTGACTGGACAATTAGCATCTAAATTTACTTGAGACTTTCACTTTTGCCATCTCTACAACAACCTCCATTTCTAAACAGGAAGTCTAAACCAACGGTTGATGAAATTATTAAGGCGATCGCTGATAGTAGGTTGAGGCCAATTTCCATTTCCAGTATATTTTTTAACTAACTGATGACCTAGGGGAGTGAGACGAAAACTATCTGTTATTCCTTGTCCATCAACTTCTCGCCTGAGTACGCCTACTTGGATTAGCCATAAAAGATAATCTTCAGCAGCTAATTCTGATAAAAGGGAAACTGTGTAATCATTTCTCAAGCCTGCATCAGAAGATATTGATTTTAATCCCACACTTTGAGAACTCATTGTTACAAATAACTTTAGATTAAATGGACTACAATACAGCGCTCTTTCGGCTCTTTTTTCAGTATGAGTGGGGTATTGGAGTGAAATTAAGTTTGGAGATTCTACGGAGGCCATCTTAATTTTATATATCAATAAAGTTTATATTTTCAAGTTAACAAAGATTATAGTTTAATATCTATAGGACTTACGCAAAGACTATGGGTATAGTGTTCAAAACTATAACGTTATAGTTTTTTGAATCTATATCTATGAAGCAATCCTATTTTATTTGTGTATAAGTATCTTACCGCTTTTAGGGAATAGGGAATAGGGAATAGGGAATAGGTGGAAGTTTCATCTTTTTGATTACCCGCAACCTATTTAGAATTGTTATATAGTACCTCTGCGTAAGTCCCGATCTAATTAGGACTTGCTGAAAAAGTCTTTTTTAAGGAGTAGAGGAGTAGAGGAGTAGGGGAGTAGGGGAGTTTAGAGGAGTAATTTTTTTGTTTAACTATGCGCCCAAAATCCTAACTTTTTGATTTTTCGGGAACCGTGCATAAAGAGCTGAAAACTAAGGTATTTCAGACATAAAAAGGCTAAAACCTTTATCTGTCAATGCTTTGATATTTAATCAGCCTGCCCTAATTAATCAACTATTTTGAACCTATATCATATAAACGATATTTTTGATGTTATCTAAAACACAAGAAGAGATTACATTACAGTAAGCAACATGAGTTAAAACTTTATTTTTTCTAATCATCCAGTCCAGAAAATAATTTGGCAAATATTTAAAAGTAAAAAGTTTTCAAGGATCGCACAATCTCTTAAAATAATAAAAAGAATATGAGGCAATGCTCTGAAAGTAAATCTGTAAAGAGCTAGAACTTATTAGACAATTGTCATCATAAAATTTTGAAGCATTAGGTACGCTCCATAAAACGTCCCGATAGCACTGTGTAACTTTTGTCTAAGTTTTAAGGAGAAAAAACAAATCTATGGCATTATCTGTTGGCACTAAAGCACCTGAATTCACTGTAAAAGATACTAATGGCAAAACTGTTTCCTTATCTGATTTTGCTGGTAAAACAGTAGTTATGTATTTTTACCCTAAAGATGATACTCCTGGTTGCACTAAGGAAGCTCAAAGTTTCCGGGACAACTACGCTGAATATCAAGGCAAAGATATGGTTGTTCTTGGTGTAAGTATGGATGATGAAGCTTCCCACCAAGCTTTCACTGAGAAATATGGTTTACCATTCCAACTTTTGGCAGATGTTGATGGTACTATCACTAAAGCTTATGATGTTGAGGGTGGTGGATATTCTAAGCGTGTTACTTATATTATTGATGCCGAAGGAAATATTTCTCATGTTGATGATAAGGTGAAAACTGATAGCCATGCTAAGGATATTTTAGCAGTTATCGGCGCAAAATAATCAGGATTTACGCATAGATACTATATATAGGGTCAAAAAACTATAACGTTATAGTTTTGAACACTATATACATTGTCTTTGCGTAATTTATAATAATGTTTTGCTAATTGTTTAGTATTCAAGAGATTTTTTCATTTTAAGCTTGGTTACTTAGTAGGGGTTTACTTTGAAAACCTCTATTTTTTTATTAGACATCTCCGGAAAATAAATAAACCTTTTAGTTATATTAGCTAAAGAAAGAAAAAGTCACGATAAAAAATACTTTTTCCTTTTTTTCTCAAACTAAAATAAATAGCTGAATGCTGACTGCTAAATGCTAAATGCTTGTATTATATAATACCTAATTTATTGGATTTGAGTCTCAAACCGGATGGAAAATCGAAGATTTTTCAATCATAAATTATCATACAAACTTTTAAGATTTTAGGGAATAGGTGAAGAGTGAATAGGGAATAAAAATTTGATAATGCCAAAAACTTTGAAGCGATGGTGAATAAAGAACCGAGTTTTATCCCTCAAACAGTTTTAGTGTTTTCGCCTGTCACCGATATGAAACACTTCATAACATATTTACCTAGCATTCTGAAGCAAAGAAAAGTAAAAAGTCGAACTTTGCGTTAACAATTTTATAGATTGGTATGTTGCATATTATATAGCAATCCTATTTTATTCGTGGCAAAAATTTTATTGCTTTTTAGGGAACAGAAAACAGGTAACAGGTAGAAGTTTCAACTTTTTTATTTACTTTTGAATTACCGACAACCTATTTAGAATTACTACAGTGTCTTTGCCTAAGTCCTAATTATTTTTAGTTTTAATTTAATTAACCCCAACTCTCAGGAAATAGTGAAGAGTTGAGGTAGTTTTTCGAGCAAATTAACTTTAGCCTTACGTTAACTAATAGTCTTATCTCTTTGATCAAATTTTTGACTTTTGACTTTTGACTTTTAACTTGATTAGGCGATCGCCGACTCTTGAGTACGAGCAAAAATCATTCTACCTGCAGAAGTTTGTAAAGAACTGGTAACAATAACTCGTACCTCATCACCAACATATCCACTACCAGACTCTACAACAACCATCGTACCATCATCTAAATAACCAATACCTTGAGAAGGTTCCTTACCTTCCTTACGAATTTTAATTTCAATAGTATCACCAGGTAAATAAGTAGGGCGCATTGCCTGAGTCAAATCATTAATATTTAGTACAGGAACTTTTTGTAAATTGGCGACTTTAGACAAATTGTAATCATTAGTTAACAGAGTACCATTAATTTCTAGGGCAAAACGAACCAACTTAGCATCTACTGTAGAAATTTCTTCATAGTCTCCAAAATGGATTTGAATTTGAGAAGGGTAAACCTCTTTAAGTCTATTTAAGATGTCTAAACCTCGTCTACCTCTCACTCTTTTTTGATCGTTAGAAGCATCAGCAATAAGCTGTAGTTCTTGTAAAACGAAGTGCGGTACAAGAATTTGACCCTCCAGAAAACCTGTTTCCAATAAATTTTCTATTCTGCCATCAATAATACAGCTAGTATCCAAAATCTTAGTAGCAGCAGGTTTAAGAGTTCCTTCTGCTACCAATACTGCATCTAGACTGTTAGGATTAATTAGCCGTAAAAAACCACGCCCATGAGTATCAGCAACGTTAACTCCTGTAAAACCTAACATTACACTGCCTAAAACTGCTACAAGAGGTTTAATAAAACTAAACTCCTGGGGAATAGGTAGTAAAAACAGTGGCGCTAACATTAAGTTTGCCACTAATAGTCCTATAACTAATCCTATCGCCCGTGTTAATAATAAGTCAACAGGCATCTGTCTAACTTTTATTTCTACTCGCCGATATGTAGTTTGAAATACTAATCCGACTACAAAGCCAATCAAAGATGTGAAGGCAGATAATACTGAACGTAAGCCTTCGATGTTAGTAACTTGTAGTAGTACATTGGGTGGAAGTAGTTCTATGCTATAGAAACCTATTCCTGCTCCAGCAAGTACAAATGAAATGATAATTATTGCGTCAAGCATTTTTTGAGTTTGTTTTTTTGTTTTATAGAAGATAGGACTTACGCAAAGACCATCTATATAGCGTTCAAAACTATAACGTTATAGTTTTTTAACTCTATATATAGTACCTCTGCGTAAGTCCTGGAAGATATAGATATTTCCCCAGAAGGTACTCACCAATAATGATTGAGAACCATAATTTTTGGGCTGCTCAATGTTGTCTCTATTATATCTTTACAGTTGATGTGCCATTCTTTACGGTTCTCTTTTTATTAGGTTTTAACCTCATTGAGACTTGGTAACAATTAATAATGTCGCTTCCCCTTTACAGTTACTACTAAAGTACAAAATCTATTTTATGAACAAAACAATGTGATTATTTTTACTTGATTTGTCATAGAAATTTCTCGTGCATTACTGATTTTATTTAGGATGACTGTAAAATACTTATACCAAATAAATCAATTAAATAAGATTACAAATAACTAACTCGAATTAGTTGCTTACTAAAAGCTAGATTTACCTAAAATTAATAATATTAAAAATTACCTAGCATCCATTACCTAAAACTTATTTGTAGCATTTTTTTATTTATGGTTTGCTGATTAAATCTAAAAGCATTTACAGATAAAGGTTTTAGCCTTTTTAAGTCTTGAAAAAGTACCTGGTTTTGAGCTGCTTCATGCACGGTTCCCGAAAAATCAAAAAGTTAGG
The DNA here is from genome assembly GCF_050016015.1 of Dapis hubbardiae BLCC-M172. Lineage (NCBI taxonomy): Bacteria > Bacillati > Cyanobacteriota > Cyanophyceae > Oscillatoriales > Microcoleaceae > Dapis > Dapis hubbardiae. The sequence goes on along the minus strand of NZ_JBNHEQ010000158.1, from coordinate 27,904 downwards.
ATTTTGGAGTAACGCGAGGCAGAAAATCAAGGGATAATCATTCCGGCTGCCTGCTAGCTCCCATACCCATTCCTTCTGACTACTGACTCCTGACTCCTACTCTCACCCATAAGACTTTTGAGCGCAAACCCTATTTATAGTTTTCACTTTAATCAAACATATAATTTCTAACTGGATTATCAGCACAAGAGCATAGATGTCTTAATACTAGAGTATGTCTAGTCGAGGTAAATGAAAAAATTAAATTTGTAAGTGCTTTTTTTTACTTTCTACTTAAGTAATATTTCTACCCCCTCAAGAAAGATTATTTTTCTGATTTACCGTACTACTACTCCTCATTAAATTCATAATTGTTTAAGATAGTTTTATAAATAATAATAGTTTGTAACTTTGTTTAATAGTGAAAAGGCCAATCGGAAAATACTGCATTCCTAGTTCGGCTTATGTCCATATCCCTTTTTGCCGACGGCGATGCTATTACTGTGATTTTCCGATCTCTGTAGTGGGTGATGGTAAAAAAGGTGATAATTTTTCTCCGATTCAAGAATATGTGGAGGTAATTTGTGAGGAAATAAACATTACAAAGTCTTTTTGTCAACCCTTAGAAACTATTTTCTTTGGCGGTGGTACTCCTTCCCTGTTATCAGTGGGTCAATTAAGTCGGATTCTAGATACCCTAGAACAAAAATTTGGAATTATGGCCAATGCTGAAATTTCTATAGAAATGGACCCCGGAACTTTTGACTTGGAACAGATAGAAGGATACAAATCCCTAGGAGTAAATCGAGTCAGTCTGGGAGTACAAGCATTTCAAGATGATTTATTGCAGCTTTCTGGGCGATCGCACAATGTCTTAGATATTTACAAAGCAGTAGACACATTGCATCAAGCGGGAATTGTTAATTTTAGTATCGATTTAATTTCAGGACTGCCACACCAAACCTTAGAACAATGGCAAACTTCTTTAGAAACTGGAATAGCTATTTCCCCAACTCATATCTCCAGTTATGACCTTGTAGTAGAACCAGTTACAGCTTTTGGACGTTATTATCAACCAGGTCATGCTCCTTTGCCTACAGATGAAACGGCGGCCCAAATGTATCGAATGGCACAGCAGTTGATCTCAATTTCAGGATATGAACATTATGAGATATCTAATTATGCCAAGCCGGGTTATCAGTGTAGCCATAATCGAGTTTACTGGGAAAATCGCCCTTATTATGGTTTTGGTATGGGTGCAGCAAGCTATTTAGAAGGGCAAAGATTTACCAGACCGCGCACGCGGAAAGAATATTATCAATGGGTGTTATCGTTTCAAGGTCATAGTTTAGAAAATCAGGGTATTGATACATCGAATCAGGATTGTTTGTTAGAAACACTGATGTTAAGATTCCGCTTGGCAAAAGGGGTGAATTTATTAACATTATCTCAGCAGTTTGGTCAAGAAACTGTAGAAAAATTATTAATCTATTTACAACCCTATCAAAAATTAGGGTGGGTCGAATTTCTTAATCCAAAAGGTGTAGCAACCCCTTTCTCTAATAACCAAGAACTTCCGATAGAGGGATATTTGAGATTGACAGATCCTGAAGGTTTTTTGTTCTCCAATACTGTTTTATCAACGTTATTTAGCAAACTTAGTAATTCTATCAGTATCGACTGCTAAATTCTGAGTATTTTTACTGGGAAAATACTAGGTTTAGAGTGGACAACTTAAGTTAAATTAATTTTCTTCAACAAAAGTAATTAAAAATATACTTAAGCGATCCCTATCCGTTTATAATAATTTTATTGGCGCTCAAAGATATCAATATTCAGTCGGGTTGCTAATCGGCAGCAAAAATTTAGAGGGGATTTAAAGATTGTGACTATAGCACTAGATAGACTACCAAAAAAACAGGAACAAAAATTTCTCTGTTTCTATGTGAATACTACTCACAAGATGCAAATTGCTAGAATTAGTAATGTTGAAAATCAATATTGGGAACGTGCAGTTTTTCCGGGAGAACGTTTCTTATTTGAAGGAGTTCCTGAAGCAGAATTAGAAATTCATCAAGCTCAAGAAAATGGTGAAATTAGATGTGAACGTTTTTTGTGTCAAGATTTGAAAGTTGATGAGTAAGCAATAGTTGGAAATTGCTAAAAGTTACTTTGACTAAGTTACATTGGAATAAGCTAATACGCATTTAAAATGCGTATTAGTAAGTCAAAAGTCAGAAGTAAAAATTAATGAGGGTTTTCTTGTTAACTAGGCATACAACACATAAATGGTTTAAATGCCTAACAGCTTAGTTAGTGATTGATTTTTTTTTTGACTCATCACTAACTATTTTTATAGGTCAAGTATAGTTAACTTATAAAGTTTATAAGTATACTGAATAAAATTATCAAATCTATATAGTAATCCTAAAATTGAGAGTAGGGGAGTAGGGGAGCGGGGGAGTAGGGGAGTGTGGGGAGATGGGGAGATGGGGTGTATTAGATATCTGCCACTCATCCCATCATCAAATCAATTATTACCCATTTTTTATCAATTAATTCTCCCTCCAACCTATTTCTTGGAGATACGGTTAGGGCTTCTATAAAGAGAAACTTTGATAAAAATATATTCACTGTATAATTTACTTATACCAAATTCGGGTATAAAAGTAGGTTTGTCCGATAGCTTACTCTTATACCAAATCTCGCCAATTCTGCCTACATATTCTTGAGAGTAGTGAGTAGGGTTTCTAGAAATAATATATCTTCACTTAGCACCTAGAATCATTAAAAACATTATTGAAGCTTACTTATTTAAACTCTATCCTTAACGGCGGGATCTTATTGAAGTGTTGAGGAAATAATTTCTCTTTAAATACCCAGAATAAAAACTTTTAGGAACATGGAGTGAGTGGGGAGTAGGGAAAATTTGTTTACCCAGCATTCCGCAGTAAAATATACTCTCTTGAAAGAAAAGAATATTTTTATGACTAATTCATAAGACTTGATATTACTCTAAGAGGTTGAATGTATCAGGAAATATAAAAAAAGAAGATAGGGAACAGGCAACAGGGAACAGGGAACAGGGAATAGGCAAAAAAACAATTATTTGTTATCAAGAAATTCACTCTTATCTGATTGACTATGAATAGTCATACCTCCTCCATATCTAGAGTTATTTTAATCCCTTATCTTATTCAAGCTAGTTGATTGAGTTGTGAAACTTTTTTCTTAAATACTTATTTTATAAACAGTCTCTAAAAGCTTATAGATTATAATCCATCGGTGATTTATGTTTGTCTGAATTTATGAAGTTTTTTAGCTTCTTTCTCTCCCAATAAATTTATTTATTAGCTTATATCATGTCCGGATAATTAGTGATAAAAAAAACTTTCTCCTTTTTATACTTTACTTTGTCCTCTCTTCCCTCCTGACTCCTCCCTCCTTATTTATAACTATTCAAGCGGACATGATATTACAGCAAAAGTCATCTAAAGATGACTAAAGGTAGCTGATTTATTAACAAGCTATCACTATTCAGCTATTAGATAAAATCGGCGTTTTTCAGGCTCCCACAAGAGTTTTAAAAAGCCCGTGGTTTGCGTTTATGGGGGTTTTAATTCCCCATCATACCCCTTGAGAGCTGTTGCCTGACCGTTGAAGGCTGACTGCTATTTCAAGACAAATTAAAAATTATTTTTTCATCAATAGTCTTCTTGTCAAAGAAGTTGATAACTTATTAGTTATAAAATTTATTTCGGGCTTCCTGATTAAATATTAAAGCCTTTAAAGATAAAGATTTGAGCCTTTTTATGTCTGTAAAAAGTACGAACTTTTCAGTCAAAACGGTTCAAAAACTTAGCATTTTTTGCTCAAAATTACAGAAAAATCAAGGGATAATTCCTCCCACTACCTCCTCTAAATTCCCTGTTTATCCTGACTCCTAAAACTCTATTTCTACTCTGACTACAAAGTAGAGATTTTCTCAAAAAATCTCTAGTCTTATAATAACTTTACCAATGCTTCAGCTAAATATTCATATTGGGAAAAACTATTATAAATCTGAGCCGAAATTCGTAAAAGTCGCTTCCTTTTATTAGACCAAGGAATTATCGGCACCTCAATTCTAAACTTCTCCCACAAATCGTTTTGTAAAGGTGAAATCAACCCACCATAAAACTCATCCACCCCCTCATCAGGCAATTTCACAACTGCCATTGAACCAATCATTTCATCCGGACAACAATCAATTTTTATTCCCAACTTTTCCTGTAGTAAATGTCTAGCTACCAATACCATAGACTTATTTTTTTCCATTAACTCTAACCAACCCCCAGGCAACAATGAACCCATAAACTTAATTGCTTCTGGTACACATAAATAAGCAGTTGGATCGTCCGTACCTACCCAATCAAATTTTAAGTGAAATCGTGACTTATCTGTTCGGGTAGAATTTGCACCATGACTAATAGTTAAAGGATGAATATTCTCTTGTTTATCTTGACGCACATACAAAAAACCAGCACCCTTCGGCGCACATAACCATTTATGACAATTTCCTGTATAATAAGCTGCCCCTATTTCCTCTAAATTAAGTGGGAGCATCCCTACTGCATGAGCGCCATCTACTAATGTATCGACCCCTCGTTTAGTTAATTCTTTTACCAGTTGTTTAATAGGAAATACAAATGCTGTTGAACTACTAACATGGTCAAGTAATGCAAGTCTTGTTCTTGGTGAAATATGTTTGATAACTGCTTCGACTATTTGTTGAGGAGACTCTACAGGAAAAGGTAGGGATGCCACTATCACTTTTGCACCTACGCGATCGCTAACAAAATTCAGCGCATTGCGACAAGCGTTATATTCTTGGTCTGTGGTTAGTAACTCATCGGTGGAGGAAAAGTTGAGGGAGCGCAACACTGCATTTACCCCGGTGGTTGCATTTGGCACAAAGGCTAATTCCTCTGATTTGGCACCAACAAATTCTGCTAACTTCTCTCTAGCTTCATCCAGTAGAGTTTCAAACTCCCGAATAAAAAAATGTACTGGTTCTCTTTCCAACTTTTCCCGCAGTTGGGTCTGAGCTGTCAACACTGGCAATGGACAAGCTCCAAAAGACCCATGATTGAGAAAAGTCACATTTGGGTCAAGAGACCAATATAAAGACCACTTATTACTATGTTCGTACTGAAACATAAATTTATTAATTCTATAATTCTGAGGCTAAGATTTTAGTAGAAAAATAGAACCACTAAATATCTCCGCTTCCAGAACCTAAAATTTTTAAACTCCCCGGGCAAGATTCGAACTTGCGACCAATCGGTTAACAGCCGACCGCTCTACCGCTGAGCTACCGAGGAATGAATGTTTGCTCGTTTCCTGAGCTACGATTACTTATTATAGTAGTGATTCAAGATATTTTGCAACCCCTTTTTATATCTTTTTTTCTTATCTTTATTATAAGATAATTTAATTAATTAAATTTGACTTTCAGAAAATTATGTGATAATTAACTATTTATTTTCCCATTCTCAGTTCAGCTAGGCGCTTTTGAGATTCTGGATCTAAGTAACTAGCTAGAAAACGCCTTGATGTTCTTTTGCCTCGTTGACATTTACTCCGGACACGACTTGCTACACTTTCAACATCATGGGCAAGTTGTTGTGAAGACATCCACTCCGCACCATAACCAACCACAGTAAGCTTTTCATCTCTATCTGAAGTAGCTACGATTAACCTACTTTTAGACAAATGTATCTCCTGGCGAAGATTAGCACAAGCCTTCTCGATATATGTATCTGCTGTCTGACCAAACTCTGTATAATAAACTGATAATTTATCAGTAATAATTTCTTTTGTAGTAGGAGTATATTGGTATTGGGAATCAAATACTATCTGAGTATTTAAGTCCTGACTAGCACTGTAGTTTACCAGAGCCTCAATCAAATCTCTTCTGGCTGTTTCTAAGCCGTGAAGATTACGAATTTCTCGGATACGAGGCCATAAACCAATGACATTATAGCCGTCTACAAGCAGAATAGTTTGTCTTAAAGGACGTGACATGACTCAAGGTGATAATTATTCAGAGAATGTTAACAAATACTAAGTTAACATAACTCCGATCTAAATTTTATAGTTATAAGTACCCATGCCAAATTCATTAATGGATAATGGATAATGGATAATGGATAATTGATAATTGATAATTACCTCTAGTTAAAACCATTAGATTGAATATAAGGAAATATGCTAGCACTTTCCTCTTGGTCTGGTCGATTGGATATGGCGTTTAGCGTTGTGCGGAACGCTAAACAACCACTTTTTTTCCTTGAAAGGACAGGCTAATAAAGCTTAATTATTTAATTAAAATTAATAATTATTAATTATTCAATAAGGGAAAAAATCTACTTGTAGACTTTAATAGGACTTATATCATGTCCGTTTATATCCTTTGTGTAAACCCAAGCCTAAATATCTACAGGAAATTTAAGTTTTTTTCTTGATATTAAGCCTTGCTACCTGTTCCCTGTTCCCAGTTAAGTGTTCCCTAACTTTGCTATACAATACTGATGCTAGCGGAAATGATATTACGCAAAGACCATATCTAGTTTTCAAAACTATAACGTTATAGTTTTTTGACTCTATATCTAGCACCTCTGCGTAATTCCTGTTTAAGTAAGTATAGCTAAGTATAGTCAAATTAATTTTGCTTAACTACTTAATTATTTTAATCAGAGTCGAACAGATTGATTAAATTTTAGGAGATTGAAGCATTCCCCATTGTAAGATCAACCAAGGAATTTTAAAGTCAGGAATGAGCCAAGCATATTTTCTCAAGCCAGGGATAGCATTAGGTACTATAAAACGAAGAGAACGTAATGAAACTGGACGTTTACCATGTTCATCAACTATTCTATACTGTTGAGCTAATTCAGCTACAATTTGTACTTTTCCTGTTAAACTTATAGTATTTTTTTGCTCTAATAAAGAAGCAATGACCCTTCCAGTCAACAAAGGTGTTTCCCAATTGTAATTATCCCTGAAAGTAACATCTTGAGATTGAATATCATCCTGATTATTGAAACCTTCAGCAAATTCCAACATATGTTCCGTGCCGACAATTCCTGGCCAAATGGAAACTGATGTGATATTGTCGGGTTTTAATTCTACTGCCATGTCTGCTGCCAAACGGTCACAGGCCGCTTTTCCCACTCCATAAGCAGCCCCAAAAATATAAGACAGTCCTCCCCAAGAGGAAATAGTACAAATAAGTCCTTGTTGACGCTGACTCATTAAACGAGCAGCAAAAACACTTGCTATATAATGGCTACGCAGACCAACATTATTAATAGCATCCCAAAGACTCGGAGTGTTTTTCCAAAATGGTTGACCATAGGCATTAGCGATCGCTCCTACTCCAGAAAAAACGTTATTTACTAATAAGTCAAGTTGCCCATTTTGTTCGGTTTCAATACGTTCAAATAGTAACTTTACCTGCTCATCATCACTATGGTCTATTTGAACAGGAATACAGATACCACCTACTTTTTCAACTTCTTGTTTGGTTTCTAAAAGTGTTCCAGAAACATTGTCACTAGAAATCGTATTAGTATTAAGTGACCGTCCTGTAATATAAATAGTTGCTCCTGCTTCCCCTAAACCAATAGCAATACCTTTACCAATACCTCTAGTTGCTCCGGTGACTAAGGCAACTTTACCCAAAAGATTTTTCGTCATCTCAATCTATCTGAATAGTAAGTAACCTGTTAAAAATTAATTTAACATTTGTAAGTAGGAAGTAGGGAATAAAAAATTGTAATGGTGTATAAGTAGTGATTTTTTTTTAATTAAGTGGGCTAGAAAATACTATTCCTCTAAAACTAGGAATTAGATATATTTTCTGTTGTTTGTTGCCTTCTGAAGCAGTTGCCTGCGTCCACAATAAATTACTATAGTCATTTCAAAATAAGGATGAAATACTTTTTCGGCTGAAACTCTTTCACAGTAATTAATTCTCCTCTCAATCTAAACTGAAATGACTATACATATACACATATACAGGATTACCTAAAAATATACTTGTATACAGCAATAGTGGTGCTAAAAATAATTTTTCCTATCTATTCGCCTAACCATCAAAATATACAATTAATTTGTTTTACCGAAAAATAAAGGTATAAAGCCTCTCCTTTTAAGGAAAAAAATCCTTTTGCTCTATCCTCTTATATATAAGAAGAGGTAATTATTAACTACTTAGTCTAGAAATGCCTATCACTTTATGAAAGGATTTTCCTCGTTAGTTTCGTACTTTACCCTCCAATGGTTATCCGAGTGAACAGATAGTTTTACTGACACTTGCCGAACAGAGGAAGTATATTTTAGCCAAAAGTATGTCAGGGCTACTTTTGACAAAATTCTTCAATGCTCGCTCGCCATTTACGAGACAGTCGAATCTGGATCATTTTGTCACATGAAACCAACTGTTTTATGAATACAAAAACTTTTTACTGTCCAGTTATTAATTATTAATTATTAGATTGTTGAACTACTTACCTAGAATCATCAACACCTAATATTCCTAACATCCTAAAGTTTAAACTTAAAGGCTTAGTCCAGAGGCGATCGCTTAAGATGAATCTCTAATTAAACGTTGCTTCAAAAGTTCAGGACTACCTTGATCTACTACTTGGCCTTTATCTAAGAGAAATGCTCCATCAGAATAATCCAACTCATTTAAGCGATGAGTAACCCACAGAGCAGTAATACCTCGCTTTTTGACCAAACTTTGAACCTGACTCACCAAATCTAATTGACTATCTGGGTCAAGTAAAGCTGTAGGTTCATCCAAAAGTAAGATGTCACAATTACGGGCAATAGCTCCAGCAATAGCAATTCTTTGTTTTTGGCCCCCACTCAAAGCATATATAGGTCGGCGTTGTAATTCTAATAAATTTACCGCACTCAAGGCATCTTCTACCCGATTACGAATTTGAAGTTGAGACAGTTTCTCTTCAACTAAGCCAAAAGCCACATCTGCTCCTACTGTAGGCATCACAAGTTGATGGTCAGGATTTTGGAAAACAAAACCTATTTGCCCTTCAAAATGAATTGTTCCAGACTGAGGAGACAAAAGTTTGGCCAATAATCTTAACAAAGTTGATTTACCACTGCCATTAGTACCCAAGAGCATCCAAAACTCTCCCTTGGGTACTTGTAGAGAACAAGAGCGTAATACTTGGCTGCCGTTAGGCCAATTAAAACAAATATCCTCTACTAAAATTGCTGGATCAGTAACTTTAATAGTTTTATCCTTTGGCTTCATTGGGTAGAGCGACAAAACCAGGTGGTCTTCCAGTAGCAGCAGCACCAGATTTCTGGGAAATTTGAACACCAGAAACTTCACTGATGACTACAGCAATCTTTTTCTCAGGCATTTTCTCACAAGTAAGTTCTAAAACTTGAGGGTTTCCAGAGCGAATAGACTCAAGAACTTGTTGATAAACAGCCTCAGCATCCTCAGCGGACTTACGTTGTACTGAAAATGGCACAGGGGTGTATTTAACAATTATGTCAATAGTAAACATCTTTAAATTATTAGTGAGCTTGAAGGGTAACTTTCTCCAGTTTTAACTCCAAGCAGTATAACGAGAAATTTCTAACCTTGCGGATAGGGCTTCTTGCTTCAAAAGCTGTTTACCTCTCAACATACATTTTTACCACGATATGCCCTATCCTAGGTATTTCTTGAATTCTATGTGAATTTTACAACATTTTCAACTTGCTCTTGATTGACGAGGTTGTATGGCGAATTGACATGGGCAGTTGAAAATCTAAAATCTAAGAAAATAATGTCTTGAAAAACTCATTTTTCTGGTTGCCCCGATCGAGAATTACCTCTATAATGAAAATCACGGTAATAAAACTAAACAATGTTTATAAAATCTCTCATAATTCTGCTCAAGTAGAAAACTATATTATTATATAGTCATTGAGAAAAAACATTAGATTGGCCGTAGTTATCATAATTATTTGGAGAATTCTGTAATGACTGTAGCAGTGGGACGCCCACAATCTCAACGAGGACCATTTGATGTCCTCGATGATTGGCTCAAACGCGATCGCTTTGTATTCGTAGGCTGGTCTGGTATCCTTTTGTTTCCATGTGCTTTTCTAGCTATTGGAGCTTGGTTAACTGGAACTACCTTTGTTACTTCCTGGTATACCCACGGATTAGCTAGTTCTTACTTAGAAGGCTGTAACTTCTTAACTGTTGCAGTTAGCAGCCCTGCAAATAGTATGGGACATTCTCTATTATTCCTCTGGGGTCCAGAAGCTCAGTGGGACTTTGCACGTTGGTGTCAAATTGGTGGCCTTTGGTCATTTACTGCTCTACACGGTGCATTTGCTCTGATTGGCTTCTGCCTACGTCAGATTGAAATTGCCCGTTTGGTAGGAATACGTCCTTACAATGCTATTGCCTTCACAGGACCTATCGCAGTATTTGTAAGTGTGTTCTTAATGTACCCATTGGGTCAATCAAGCTGGTTCTTTGCACCTAGCTTTGGTGTAGCTGGTATCTTCCGATTCATCCTATTTTTCCAAGGATTCCATAACTGGACACTAAACCCATTCCACATGATGGGTGTAGCTGGAATCTTAGGTGGAGCATTATTGTGTGCAATTCACGGGGCAACAGTTGAAAATACATTGTTCCAAGATAGTGAGCAGGCTAATACATTCCGTGCATTTGAACCTACTCAATCCGAAGAAACATATTCAATGGTGACAGCTAATCGTTTCTGGTCCCAAATCTTTGGTATTGCATTTTCCAACAAACGTTGGTTGCACTTCTTCATGTTATTTGTACCAGTAACAGGCTTGTGGATGAGTGCTATAGGTGTAGTAGGTTTAGGATTTAACTTACGAGCTTATGACTTTGTATCCCAAGAATTACGAGCAGCAGAAGATCCAGAATTTGAAACATTTTATACCAAAAACATTTTGCTGAACGAGGGTATCCGTGCTTGGATGGCTCCTGCAGATCAGCCACATCAAAACTTTATATTCCCAGAGGAAGTATTACCTCGTGGTAATGCTCTGTAATATGGCTTAATTTATCAAAAGGATTAGTCTCAGACTAATCCTGCAATAGCTTCTACAGCAATTAGTATGTAGAAGCTATTTTTTTTGTGAAAATTACCCCCTATTGCCCATTCCTAAATGAGTTATCGGGACTTAAACAAAATAGAGCTAGAAAAAATGCTCAAATATATACTGGCAAAAGCTTTGACGTCAAAAAGGCATAAATCATGAATAAGCACGGGTTTTAGCCATTTTTAGGGCATCGACGTAATTCCCTTGTCTAGAGAGACTTTGATGCATTTTTCCGTCCATAAAATGTTTAAGTACCACTATTGCTTTTTTTCAATTGATAATTTATTTTTTGCTATTCCCTGAAAAAAAAATTAACCAGATAATTGCTTTCTCAAATTTTTGTGCTACTATAGGAAGCGTAAGATTAAGCAAATAAATAACCGCTCAGGGATAAAAGGAGGTGATGCCTATGCAAGATAGTAGTATACGCATGGGTCACCTGATTGGAAAATGCCGGCTGTGTGCTGGGGCTGCTCTCTAGCAGTTAGCCTTTGTTCCCACCCTGGGATCTATGAGGATTAACCTTAACCAGGCTGACCTAGGGTTCCTCCCGGCAGTCAGGTTCCAATCAAAGTGACCCCCTAGACCGCTCTTATCTGAAATTAGTGCTTAGGTATTTACCAAGACGCTATTTTAAGATAAGAGCGGATAGTTTTTTTGAGTAATTTGAGGAATAAGTGCAATGAGTGAATTACTAAGTGTAGAAGAAATTAATCAACGTGCTAGTCAATTATCAGACTGGGAATTAGAAGGAAATAAGCTTAAGTGTGTAAAAAAATTTAAAGATTTTATTGAAGCGATAGGTTTTGTCAATAAATTAGTAGATCCGGCTGAATCATCACAGCATCATCCAGACTTAGAAATATCTTACAATAAAGTGACAGTTATATTAACAACCCATGATGCTGGTGGGTTAACAGAAAAAGACTTTAACATGGCTCAAATCATATCTAGCTTAAGTTAGTTTAACTTTAATGCCATTGCTGAATCAAGGGATGAATATCACTGGGATAGGTATTATCTACGACTAAAAATATCAGGAACAGGCAAGATGCATAAGATACAAAACTATTAAAATCATCCCGCATTTATGCAACGCCACTTTAATAGTTTAGATGGAAGTTTAGTAATATAAAATTTTAGTTTAGACAACGAAAATATAGGTTCAATACATCACCTGGAGTAGAAAAAATCATTATCAATATAATATCAATTGAAAGATTTAATGTATCAAGCAAAGATAAAAATGAGATAGGGAATAGGGAGTAGTGAGTAGGGAGTAGGGAGGAAGAAATCAACACAAATATTTCTCACTTCACTCATCTAGGAATATATTTACCTAATATCTCTCTACCTACTGGATTTCAATTCTTTGAAGTATTACCAATTTTGGATTTTAGTAACTATTCGTTATCTTAATACTTATTTGACAAACAGTATATGAAAGAATATAAATTTTTCACTTAAGTTAAATATTGCAAGTATGTAACTTAGGTGATTTTTTTTATTACTGATTTATATGAAATTAATCATATCAAATCCGGTAGTATCGGTGTAAAAAAGCGTAGAAACCGGGTTTATATGAAATGCCCTTGTAGGGACGTTGCATAAGGGCGTCCCTACCATCTATCTCCCATAAACCCGGTTTTTTATAATACTCCGAAGCCAACTGATTTGATATCATTTGAAAACTCTTAGTATTTTTTTTATATCATAGGTTTTGGAAAAATTATGAGAGGTAAAACTATAGCTTTTCTATTGTCTTTGTGTATAAAAACCTTACTATTTTTAGGGAACAGGTGTGATTTTCAGGTTTTTTATCTACTTTTTGATTACCCGCAATATAAGCGTGGATTTGCTATATATATTTTACCGAATAATTAAGGTTTAAAGCCTCTCCTTTAAAGGAGAAACAGCGGTCGTTTAGGTAGCGCACTTCCTGACGGAATGCTCCGCAAACGTTAACGTTTCGCGACATGAATTGCTCGCATTCCGTCAGGATGGGATGCTGTTTCGGCGCTTGAGCCGACATGAAAAGCGGAGCGGCTCTGCACTCTTCGGGAAACCTCGCCATATCCAATCGACCAAGAGAAGAAAAAATTTTCCTTTTATTCAATCCTCTTCCTTTTAGGGAGAGGTAATTATCAATTATTGAACTATCTCTGGTTAAATATATGCTTAACTAAACTATGATGTTGATATTGATGGAGTCATTTGATGTGACTTGATTGATAATTTAGTAATACTTAACTCATTGAATATCTATGGGTATCTGAATTTATTGAGGGTTTGCTAAAAAATTCTTAAGGGTAGGAGTAGGAGTCAAGAGGAAAATGAATTGAAGAAGGACTAGAGGGAATAATTGTCTGAGATTTTTCCACTATTTAGTCTGTTAAAAATATGAGTATTTTGAAATAGACAGGACTTCCGCAAAGGTACTATGTATAGAGTTAAAAAACTATTGCGCAATGGTTTTGAACGCTATATATAGTTTCTCTGCGTAAGTCCTAATAGAGTAAGCGCAAAGCTGGAACTTTCTTGACAAAAAAAAGGCTAAATAATCTACAGATAAAGGCTTTTATACCAATTCCCAAAAGTCATGCTTTACTTATGTTAAAACTTCAGTTATTAAGTAATTACTTTAGTAGAATAACTGTTTTGCTGATTTTAGGTGAGTTAACATTAATTATTCTTGATTTTTACCGAATAATTAATAACTAATAGTTAATAATTAATAATTAAGAGTTGAAGCATCAATAATTAGTTATTCATTCAAAAATCAAGGTTTAAAGCCTCCCTTTGTAATGAATAATTAATATATTCTGAGGGCGAGTGCTAGGTAAATAGTTTATATATTGCTCCTAAGCGCCGTGATAATCATTAATTATTAATTGTTAATTGTTCATTGTTAATTATTGAGGAGGGGTAATTATTAATTATTAATTTTTCATTGTATTTTTTGCTGAATTCTCGCCCACTCTCCTACTTCCCTACTCTGAAATAGATAAAGTTTTTGAGAAATGGTATTAGAGTTGATCAGGAAGTTATGTTTAGTAGACCATAATTAAAAATTTGTTGGCTAAAGTCCTGAAATTGAAGATTCTTAGTTGAAAATTATCTTCTCTGACTACACTTTCATAGGAAAAACAATTATATTAATTAGTATTCATCTAATTTAAGGTCAAGGCTCTTGACTAAGCCTCAACTATGCTCCAGTTAAATACACTTAAGTGGTTGTCGGAACCTACTGAGACCACAGAATTATTGATAGAGCAGCTACTAGACATTGGAGTGGCTTTATCTGACACTCATAATTTGGGTGAACTATTAAATTTAATATTATCCAAAAGTCGGGAGATAACTTGTAGTGATGCAGGTAGTGTTTACTTAGTAGATAAAGTAAACACTAGACAACAGAAATTATTGTTCAAGGTTGCGCAAAATGATTCTTTATCAGAATCAGAATTTACCTTTCAGGAACTAGAATTACCTATGACATCTGAAAGTTTGGCTGGGTATGTTGCCTTAACAGGTCATACTTTAAATTTACCAGATGTTTACAATCTTCCAGAAAATATTCCCTATAAGTTTGATCAACGTTTTGACGAGCAAACAAGTTATCGTACTTGTTCAGTGTTGATTTTACCAATACAAAATCGACATCAGGAAATAATTGGAGTGCTTCAGCTAATTAACCGTAAACTTAAATCTGATGTGGTACTGACAACAGAAAATGCCAAAGAATTAACTCAAGCATACTCAGAATGGGAAGAGAGAATATTAATTTCTCTAGCCTCTCAAGCAGCTATATCTATAGAAAGAAATCATCTACAAGAAAATATAGAAAATTTATTTGAGGGTTTTGTTAAAGCATCAGTACAAGCAATAGAAGCGAGAGACCCTTGTACATCTGGTCATTCAGAGCGAGTAGCAAAATTAACGGTAGGTCTGTGTGAAGAAGTAAATATGATTAGTAATGGTCTATTGTCGGCCATATATTTTAGTAGTGAGCAAATTCAGGAAGTCCGTTATGCAGCTCTATTACATGATTTCGGTAAAATAGGTGTGCCAGAAGCTATATTAACCAAACGCAAAAAATTATATCAAGAACAATTAGACCTAATTGAGCAAAGGTTTGCCGTAGCCCAACGTACTTTGGAAATGGAATCTGCTCAAACGAAGTACAAATACTTACTTGGACATTTGTCTGACATATCTCAACAACATACTCAAGACAATTGTCCTTTATGCGAAAAAATAGAAAATTTGGATTTAGAGTTACAAGCAGAAATTACTCAGCTTAATAACTATTGGCAAACAATACTAAGGGCTAACGAGCCAACAATTATAGCAGAAGAACCACTGAAGCAACTACAACAAATATCACTTTACACCTACAAAGATATAGACGGTAAAATTAAACCTCTGATTACACCAGAGGAAATGGCTCAACTTGGAGTTCCTAGGGGTAATTTGACTCCTGAAGAACGACAAGCTATGGAAGCTCATGTAACAGATTCTTACGAATTTTTAAAGCGAATTCCTTGGACAAAAAATCTACAGAATATACCAGAAATTGCTTATGGACACCATGAAAAGTTAGATGGCAGTGGTTATCCTAGGGGACTAAAAGAAAAAGAAATTTCTATTCAAGCTCAAATTATAGTTATCGCAGATATATATGATGCTTTAACGGCTGGCGATCGCCCTTATAAAAAAGGCTTACCTGTAGAAGTTGCTCTGAGAATTATGCGTTCTGAAGCAGCCGCGAATAAAATTAATAGTCATTTCTTGGAACTATTTGAACAGAGACAAGTCTTTTCGATACTAGGACACAGCAAGTAATACCATTTCTCAAAAACTTTATCTATTTCAGAGTAGGGGAAGGTAGGGACCTTGCATGCAACGTCCCTACAAACAACAATAATTAATGCTAAATTTCCTGAAACTAACAAAAAAGTAATTACATAATGTTTAATTACTTAATAACTGAAGTTTTGTCTAAGTATAGCATTAATGCATGGGAATTGGTATAAGGTATACAAATTTCGGTTGTGCGTCAAGAAAGTGTGGGAAGTGTGGGAAGGGTGGGTAGATGTCCGAAAGTAGGAGCAATAATTCTACCTGTATATTTATCCTAACTTTTTGGTCGCTCAAGCTTAAATATTTGCACTTTTTCGCTCCCATCTGGGCGCTTAACCTTTATATATAGCGCTGTGCTCCGGGAACAGGCACTATTGGAACAGGCAACAGGGAGAATAAATTGCCGATAATATAAGACTTCTAGCTCTTTTGCCCCTACTACAATTTGTAAATATACCAGCGCTCATTGCTATATCAGTGCTTTTAGACTAGATTTACCAGCCATACCCGACTTATCCCACACTTTTGTGCACAACCCAAATTTCTATAAATACATAATTGTAGATCAAAAATTAATTAGGATATTCTTGAGAGAATGAACAAAATTTTGGATAGAGGTTGTTGATAAAAAAAAATTGTGATAGTCTGTCAGTCATCTACCTAACTTATTTATATGGACAAGCTGCTGGTTTTGTCATTCTCAGCTTGGGTATATCTAAAACCTAAAATCTTAAGGTAAAAAATCTAAATTTGTAGTAAAGGTCTATATAAAGAGTCTGTTTGTGCTATAAAAAAGTCGAACAAATATCAAAATTTGTTCTAGGGTTGGAATTATTTTAATATTGCTCGAAACAAACCTAATTCTGGAAAGAGATATCTTGACTCTGAGAGAAAATTGGACAACCTGCTATTCAACTCCATTATTAATACCTAAATTTAGTATCTAGTGGAGATGAAGGACTATCAAGCAATAATTGATAATCCTACCCTAATAGAAAATAACTAAATAAAAGAGCAAAATAGTCTCTCTGTAATCGGTGTGAGGATGAGGGGAAAATGTCAAAAATATTCTGGAATTGTTTACTTTTTAGTCCAGCAGTCTTAGGAGCAACCCTCGTTGCATCCTCAACTGCTATGGCAATTGAAAGTCAACCAACTAATACAGTTATTCAGCCTCAAGCTGCAACAACTGAAAATTTATCAACAAATAATATAGATATACAGGGAACTGAACTATTAGCTCAAGTTCCTGTAACAAATTCTGCTAATTCCGTTGCCAATACACCAGCAACTACCATACGACAAATCAACCGCTATGGTAGAGAAGGTCGCAATCTTCGTCAACCAGGTCTTCGTAATATTAACAGAGCTAATCGTAGAAATGGTAGAACGGCAAAAGGTCAGGTTACTTCTGTATCTCAACTTTCTGATGTTCAGCCTACAGATTGGGCATTTCAAGCACTACAATCCTTAGTTGAGCGTTATGGATGTATAGTTGGATATCCAGATGGTACTTACAGAGGCAACCGTGCTTTGACCCGTTTTGAATTTGCTGCTGGTGTTAACGCTTGTCTAGATAGAATTACAGAACTTTTACAAGCTGCTATAGCAGATACAGTAACTAGAGAAGACCTGGCTATTCTACAAAGGTTACAAGAAGAATTTTCCGCAGAATTAGCAATTCTTCGGGGTCGTGTCGATGCTCTAGAAGCTCGTGCTGCTGAATTGGAGGCTAATCAATTCTCTACAACTACCAAACTTAGAGGTGAGGTAATTTTTGCCCTGGTTGATAACTTTGAAGACCAAGGGGAATATGGAATGTTTAGTGATAGTACCCAGGATGAAGATCAAACAGTATTTCAATATAGGGTACGTCTGAATTTCAATACTAGCTTTTCTGGTGAGGACTTATTATTTACACGGTTACAAGCAGGTAATGCTCAAGCATTTAACCAATGGATAGCCGAGTCTGAAGGACAGCAAACCTTTAATATTCTTGACCGTACAGATGATACAGTTCAGCTAGATAAACTATTCTATAAGTTCCCTGTCAGAGATAACATCAGAGTAACTGTTGCTGCCAATAAGGTAAGTTGGTATGACTTTGTTCCTACACTTAATCCTTATATGGAAGATTTTGATGGAGGAAGTGGTTCTCTTAGTGCTTTTGGTCAAAGGAACCCAATCTATCGTTTAGGGGGTGGTAAAGGACTTGGAATTGAGTATGATTTTGGTTGCAAAGACCAATATGCTTGTACCTATAGTCCATTTTCTCTATCTTTTGGCTACTTAGCAGCAGAAGGTGAAGATCCTCGTGAAGGAAAAGGTTTGTTTAATGGAGACTATGCTGCTCTAGCACAATTAACATTTACTCCCATCAGAAATTTCCAAATTGGACTTACCTACAACAAAGGCTATTTTGGACCAGGAAATTTTGGATTTGATGATGGTGCAGCTACAGGTCTAGGTAATAATCAGAGTTTAAATAGTGGGTTTGTGGGGACAGGTATTGCTAACAGTGTGTATGGTCTAAATGCTGGACTCAATGACCGCAAACCAGGTTCAGTTAATATTGCCAAGCCAGTTTCTACTAATGCCTATGGTGTAGAAATGTCTTGGCGAGCTGCTGATTGGGTAACAATTAATGGCTTTGGTACATATCTTGATGGCAAACTAATTGGCTTAGGTGATTTTGAAATCTGGACTTATGGAGCTACTATCGCTTTCCCTGATTTATTTAAGGAAGGTAGTTTAGGTGGTATTGTTGTAGGACGAGAACCATACATGAATGATTTAGAAGTTCCTAGCGGATTGGCTTCAGGGTTGCGACAAGACCAGTCATGGCACATTGAAGCATTCTACAAATATCAAGTTACAGATAACATTTCAATTACTCCTGGTGTAACTGTAATTACAAATGCTAACCAAGATGATGATAATGATGAGTTAATTATTGGTACTATTAGAACTACATTCCAGTTCTAGTAGTTAGTTGGAAAAATTAGGGTGGTATTTGCCACCCTATAAATTAATGGAATAATACTTACGCAAACTTAAGCCATAAATCTAATTGTTGATTAAATGTATATTGTTCATACTAAATATTTATCGTAGCAACCGGATTTATTTTCCTAAGTCTTATGGAATTAAAGTTTTTATTTAGTATAAGTTAGGACTTAGTATTTAACAAATTATAGCAGTTTTCATTAATATAGAGTACAGAGATTTGGGTTGATAAAGAAGAAGGCTTTAGTTATCTAGGAGAGAAGGAAGAAGTAATGCAAGTCATGAAGTGAAAATCGCTATAAAATTGAAATAATTTTTAGTTTATTCCACCTGTTATTTAATTACTTACAGTTGATTTTATTTAGGATTACTACAGCTACAGATAATTCTAAAATTTAGGTATTTTTGTTGATAAATTTTATTGACAGGCGTTTTCCAGTTTATGAGATACTAAAGTTTTAAGGATTTAGGCAATAGGGGATAGATACAATAAATCAATATAACTCTACCTCACAATCCTAAAAAGTTCTATAATTAAAAATTTAAGTATCTAATTTAAAGATGTTTAACAGTCTCAACTAATGTAATGTATTGGTTTTACATTAAAAAATTATAAAATCCCTAATATATATAGCAATCCTAAATAGGTTGTGATAAATTAAAAAGTAAATAAAAAATTTGAAACTCTTACCTCTTGCCTAAAAAGCAGTAAGATTTTTGCCACGAATCAAATAGGATTGCTATATCATTTCTTTGATTTAAAATTAACTCTATAAAATTTACACTAAATATAGATACTTCTAGGAAAATAAAGAAAAAGTAAAAATGTATTGATTGGTAAAAATCAGTACATAATTTTTCTATAAACTAAAGCAATCATAACTAAATATTGGCTATCCTATCGAAAAAGTAGAAAATAACTTAGATGAGGCAATTATAAATTTTAGGTAAAACTTTAGGTAGAATGCAAAAAAGTTGAGAGACTATACAATAGTCTAGTTAATTCTTAATCAACCGAAAATCTATCATTAAAATCTGAGAATTCAACTATTATCAGTTAGCTTTGAATCCAAAATGCTGCCTAAACAATCAATCAAAGTAGAAAATTTGGCTTTAAACAAAATTTTTGACTAATCAAGATTTGATTCCAAGTCCTGATTAATTAGTTCTATATTTACTGATGTGCTTTTACCTATATTTTTAATTAGACTTAAGTCTCTCAATACTGATTTACACTATTGAGGCAATCAAGCTTATGGCTGATGTCTCAATGCTGACGATTAAATAACCATTTTCTATCATGTTATTGGTAGAAACCTAAGTTGAACATTAGTGATAAATATATCATGCGTATTGCTCATAATATTACAGAATTAGTAGGTCGCACCCCCCTAGTACAACTCAATCGTATTCCTCAAGCAGAAGGTTGTCTAGCAAAAATAGTAGTAAAACTAGAAGGAATGAACCCTGCGGCTTCAGTTAAAGATCGTATTGGTGTGAATATGATTAATGTAGCAGAGCGCGAAGGTTTAATTGCACCAGGCAAAACAACATTGGTTGAACCAACCTCTGGAAATACAGGTATTGCTTTGGCAATGGTTGCTGCTGCTAGGGGTTACAAGCTAATTTTGACCATGCCAGAAACAATGAGTATGGAGCGTCGTGCTATGTTACGCGCTTATGGAGCAGAGTTAGTCTTAACTCCAGGTAGTAAAGGTATGACAGGTGCGATTACCGAAGCACAGGAAATTTTGGACTCATCCCCTGAAAAATATTATATGTTGCAGCAATTTCAGAATCCAGCTAATCCAGAAATTCATAGTAAAACTACAGCACTAGAAATCTGGGAAGATACAGATGGTAAAATAGATATTTTGGTCGCTGGTGTTGGTACTGGTGGGACAGTTACAGGGATTACAGAGACAATTAAAGCGAGAAAGCCGGAATTTCAAGGGATCGCTGTTGAACCTTCTACCAGTCCAGTCTTATCTGGTGGAAAACCAGGACCACATAAAATTCAGGGAATAGGAGCTGGTTTCGTACCAGATGTAATGAATACGAAGATTATTGATGAAATAATTCAGGTTTCTGATAGTGAGGCAATTACCTATGGTCGTCGTATAGCAAAAGAAGAGGGTATTCTGTCTGGTATTTCTACAGGAGCTGCTCTTTGTGCAGCTATCCAAGTCGGTAAGCGTCCAGAGAATGATGGCAAATTAATAGTGATGATTCAGCCTAGTTTTGGGGAGCGTTATTTAAGTACCCCACTTTTTCAAGAACCAAAAGAGACTGTTGCTGCAGTCTAGCTATCTGAATCAGTTTATTTAAGGATCTGAACACAATTATTTACACATCCAATTATGATTTGAGGTTTAATTCCCATATCTATCTAAATTAATTGTGTGTACATGCTTAGTATAGTGTTATTCAGTATTACAGTAATTACGACTTACTCATAGAATCGCTAAAGAAAGACTATAGTAGTATATAATTTTGTAGTGTTTTGAGCTGAACTAATGGGTAAGTCCCTACTAATTTTAGATTATAGATAGATTCCCTATGTTTTTTCCAACTAACATTTGTTTAGAACCTATTTATAGTCTCCATATTATTGTAGTTATTGAATAGAAATGGTTCATGGTAACTTGTAATTATTATAAAATTTTAGATATTACTCCTACAGCAACTCAGGGACAAATTAAACAGGCATATCGTCGTTTAGTCAAGTTATTTCACCCAGATATTAATACAGATATAGCAGACCATGAAAGTATTATTAGAATTAATGAAGCCTATGAAGTATTAGGCGATCCCCAACGAAGGAAGTCTTACGATTATCACCAACTTAATCAAAATTCTCACAAATATAGAAAGACTAGCCAATATTATCAAAAACATCATACAAGAGGCAAGAATATTGATGAACACCTGCAAAAATGGTTAAATCAAGTATATAAACCAGTCAACAAAATTATAATTTCAATACTGAAACCTCTAAAAAGTGAAATTAATGATTTAGCTGCTGATCCTTTTGACGATCAATTGCTTGAATCTTTTCAAAATTACTTAGAAAGTTGTCGGGAACTACTTAAAAAAGCTCATAACTTATTTAATTCTCTGCCTAATCCATCTAATTTTGCTGGAGTAGCAGCTAATTTATATTATTGTTTAAATCAAGTTAGTGATGGAATAGATGATTTAGAGTTATTTACTCTAAATTATGATGATTATTATTTACATACCGGTCAAGAATTATTTAGAATTGCTGATAGATTGCGCCAGGAAGCACAAGCTGCAATAAAGCAATAAAAGATATAGTTTAAGTCATAATTTAGAGGTTAGAAGTTAAATTTTTGCTGCGACTAAATTTGAGACTTTAATAATGTCTTAATGGTAATGCCGACTACTATATTTTATAAGTTTTTATAAGTGGTATATTTGACTATCTTTTCATTTAATTTTTATTATACGAATTCTCGAATTTATAGCAGTTTTCATATTTTTTAGAGTACAGAGATTTGGGTTTAAAGGAAGAAGTAATACCAGTTTGATAAATGTTTGCTACAAATAACTAGGGTAATTTTTAGGAGTCAGCAGGTAGGGACGTTGCATAAGGGCGTCCCTACGGAGTCGCATGGGAATGGCTTTAATATAGTTTTTTAGGTCATACATCATTTTTTTTGTCCAAGGGACATCTCCTGTGAAGTCTTTTTATCGCTCTTACTATTCGTAACATTCTTTTTTCAAAATGGTATAAGAAGGAAGAAGGAAGAAGTAATGCAAGGCAACATGAGTGAAAACCGCTATAACTAGAGAGATAATACCTCTAAAATATATTATTTATCGTAGGAGTTTGGTTTCCTTTCCCCAAGCAAAAATGGGGTGGGGAAACCAAATACCTAAGGTTTTTTTTCACGAACTTCCTTATTACTTCTTACTTCTTCCTTCTTACTTCTTATATCATGTCCGCTGGTATCGGAGCGTGTAAAAATTGGGGAAATATTTACCTTATGTAAGGTTTTTCCTTTTCTTCTTACTTCTTACTTCTTACTTCTTACTTACCTTATACAATACCGATGCTACCATGATATTACTTCTTACCCAATTATTAATTATTAATTATTAATTATTAAATAATTCGCGCCTTGAAGCCTCCCCTTGGATAGGGGAAAAAAAGTGCTAGGATATTTCCCGATATTCAATTCCGTAACGGTTTTAACCTTCTTGTAATTATCAATTATCAATTAATGAATTCTTCCTTCTTCCTTCTAAATACCAAAAAGAGTTTGAATCCGGTTTCTAATCCGGTTAAAGGGACTATTTTCAGAGGAACTCAAATCCAATAATCCTAATTCTTGTAGTGCTTGTCGGCGTTCACAAAGCTTTTGGGAAATATCAACAGCTAAACTGGGAGATTCTTCTAAGAGTCTTTGCAAATCATGTTGCTCTATTACAAATAAAATTGAATCTTCAACAGCTTTGACTGTAGCTGTACGAGGGGAACCCAACAACAAAGACATTTCTCCAAAAAACTCTCCTTCGTGGAGAGTGGCGATATATTTATTAGTTTTTTCAGAAATCACTTCAACCAGACCAGAAAGAATAATATAAAAAGAAGAACCCACATCATTTTCCTGACATATAATTTGTCCTTTAGGGAATAATTGTCTATAGCCATATTCTATTAATTGTCGGAGCTTTAAATCAGTAAAACTTTCAAAATAAGTAACTCTCTTAAGTAAATCGCGCAAAGTCCAATTGCTAAGAGATTTTGGTATTTGCTTTTGAGACTGAGGTTGAATACTATTCTGTTTCTGCTCCGAAATAATACCATCCCGATCTAACACTTCACTTTCAATGGCATTGGTAATATTAATATTATTAAATAATAGACTTAAATCTTGTGGATTTTTTAACCATAAATCACGCTGAGGAAAGGGAATAATTATATCTCGCCGATTTAATTCATGCTCAATCAAAAAATTTAAAGAACTTGTAATTGGATCGCTATCTTGAGGATGGTCAATCCAAACTAATAACTCAAAATCTAAAGAACTATCACCAAAACCTTTAAACCATACTTTTGGAGAAGGATTCTTTAATATATTTCTTTCTGCTCTAGCAACATCTAATAATGTTTCTGTTACTAGCACTGGGTCAGTACCATAAGCAACTCCAACTGGAATATGAAGACGACTTTTAGGATCTTTGTAACTCCAGTTAATAATATTATTTTCGACAAATTTAATGTTAGGTACAATTACAAATATACCGTCAAGAGTACGCACAATTGTAGAGCGAATAGAGATACTTTCTACTGTACCTAATAAATTGTCTACCTCAATAAAATCTCCTACTTTAATTGGCTGTTCAAATAATAGGGTTAAACCACTGATAAAGTTACTTGCAAGATTTTGTAGTCCAAAACCAATTCCAATTCCTAAAACACCTGCAAAAACAGTAAGAGTTCTTAAGTCTATACCTGCTCTTTGTAAAACAATTAAAATTCCTAAAGTTGCGACTAGATAAATAATAACTGTGGCGATCGCTTCTTTACTACCTCGGTCTAAACCCATAGGAGTTAGCAGTAATCTTTTGATTCCTGCACCTATATTTCGAGCAAGAATTAAGACTGCGATAGCTAATAGAATTAATCTGACAATTGCACTTATCGAAAGATGATTATCTCCAATATAAAACAGTGGAGTTGTTAATGCTCTAGATAAGTTTTGAAACCATTGTTGTCCTTGTAAAAAAATCAAATTCATACTTGTGAGAATAGGGGAGTAGGGGAAAATTCAATAATTAATAATTAACAATTAATAATTAGGGTTTGCTGAAAAAGTCTTATGGGTAAGGGTAGGAGTCAGGAGTTAGGGACGTTTTGCTGCGCAACATGTTTTGCTGGCGCATAACTCCGTTAACGGCTGTCGCCGACATGTTTGCGGAGCATTCCGTCAGGAAATGCGGAGCATTCCGGGACGGAAAACGCATTTTTGTTACGCAACGTCCGTACGGAGTCAGGAGAAGTGAGAATTATAGAAGAGAGAAGAGGAAGAATAGTAAGAGTGATTTTTCTGCCATAATCTACCCAAAATGCTCACTTTTTCGACTTTATCAACCAAAAAGCTGGTACTTTTTCCAGACCTAAAATTGCTCAAACCTTTATCCGTAAATGCTTTGATATTTAATCAGCAACCCCTAATTAATAATTACCTCTTCTTTTCAACAAGAGGATTGGTTAAAAGGGAAATTTTTTTCTTTTTTCTCCTTTAAAGGAGAGGCTTTAAACCCTAGTTTTTCGGTAAAGATAAGAAGAATTAAATAAAATTAGGAAGTAGGGAGTAGGGGACTGAGAGAGAAGTAAAAATATAATAAATTTTAAGTAGTTAGGTGATAGGGAAATTTTAATTTCGACATTATCCACATTATTATGCCTGAATCTTGTTTCTAAGAATTTCTTTGAATCATCTATTATATATTTTTTTATATTGGTCGTTACTTCCGCATTTTTTAGATAAGAAGGGTAAGCATTCAGCCGTCAGCTAACAGCTATCAGCTATTAGTGGGAGGATGAAGTAAAAGCAACCCTTGAAATTGAGAGAAAATTAAAAGTTACTGCTTAAAGTAAGCTCCTTTAACCGAGTAAGAAATTATTCATTATTTGGCTGTTAACGCACTTCCTCCGCTGGAGACTAGCTGACTGCTAAGAGCTAAATTCTTACTAATAAGCTATGAGTTAGTATTTTTGATCGAGGTTGCTTCGCGACAATTTAAAATTATTACCTCGCGACTGTTGCAAGAAGCTTGAAATAAGGAAGATAATTCTGATTTTTTTCGTTCTGAAGAACAAGGCTTGTATGCTTAATTAAACAATTACTAAATTAACTTAGATCAAAAAATTTTGAAGTTTAAATTTGGAATTCTAAAAATGGTAAAAGATACTTTGAAATACTGATTGCCAAGTATTTCCTCATACTCCTTATTTCAATTAATTATTATATAGAAATAATCAATTATTTCCTATTACTCCCGACTCCCTATCTAATTATGTCATAATTCAGCTATTAACAGTCAGCTTTTAGCTGTTTCATAAATATAGCAATCCGCGCATAGGTTGCGGGTAATCAAAAAGTAGATAAAAAACTTGAAACTCCCGCCTGTTTCCTGTTCCCTGTTCCCTATTCCCTATTCCCTAAAAGTGGGAAGGTTTTTATACACAAATAAAATAGGACTGCTATCGTAAATATACATTCTATAGGTTAAGGTCAGTTGTTTTTAATTATCCTCAAATCTATCAATACTAATTTCTACTCAAAACGTAATGAATTAAGCTGATAGCTGACGGCTGAATGCTAAATGCTTACCTAAATTATTAACCAGGGAAAAATTCCCTGGCTAAACTGATAGAAAATTATCCTCTACTTTAAAATTGTTTTGGAGACAATTCTCGTTTTTTTCCGGTCTGCTTCCGAAAGTTCCCCTCCATCTTGTAGACGAGTTGCACTGGTTTGTAAAACAGTTGCTGCTCCTGTATCTCCCATTTGTAATGCCGTTTTAGCTGCTGTTTGTAACATTGTAGCTGCACCTGCTCTATCGCCCTGTTGTAATTTTGTTTCAGCTATTTGAGTTTGCCTATATTTTGCTAAAGCTAAAATATGATTTTGTACTTGAGGGTTAACTTGAGGCTGATATTTTTGCATAACATTAGCTTCAACTAAAATTGATTTTGAAAGTAAATCTTTCTGACTTTGAGCAGGGTCATCATAACGAATTTGTAATTCAGCAATTGTTTGTTTTCCTTCTGGTAATTGCCCAATATAAATATTAACTAAAACAACTCTTTCTACATCTTTCATTAAATCTCCCAGTCTAACCATAAACCCATTACCCTCTTTTTGTACTGGCAATTCAATAGTATCTGGTGCCACTTGGGCAATAGGTTTAAGTTCTGCCAACCTAACTTTAGGCATTAAAGAAAATCTTAGATAAGAGTTAGTAAGTCCAACAGATTGAATCCGATTAAATAACTTTCCAAACTCTTCTATTGCCTGTTCTGGTCGTTGAATATAGGCAAGAGTTCCCCCTCCAGCATCAGCAATTTTTTCCAAAACATCTTGATTCCAATCATCACCAAATCCCAAAGAATTTAGAGTTAAATTGTAGTCTGTTGCTAACTTTGCTAACTTAAGACAACGGTCATTATCCCCATGTTCATTTTCTCCATCAGTTAATAGAAAAGCTTGGGAAATAGAATCTTTTTGACCCTTACCTAACTCTTCTATTCCTAACTTTAAACCTTCATCAATAGCAGTACCACCAGAAGCTCTTAACTTATTAATTTCACGCTTAATACTAGCAGAATCATTAATAATTTGATTACGAACAATTACTTTAGCTCGATGGTCAAAAGCCACAACCGAAAGGCGATCGCCTTCCTTTAATTTCTCCACAAGTTGTTCGGCCGCTTGTTTAACAGTTTCCAGTGGTCTTCCTTCCATAGAACCACTGTGGTCTAAAATTAAACAAAGGTTTAATGGTACAGTCCTTTCTAACTC
Source organism: Dapis hubbardiae BLCC-M172 (assembly GCF_050016015.1). NCBI lineage: Bacteria > Bacillati > Cyanobacteriota > Cyanophyceae > Oscillatoriales > Microcoleaceae > Dapis > Dapis hubbardiae. The sequence goes on along the minus strand of NZ_JBNHEQ010000158.1, from coordinate 341 downwards.
ATCAGCCATAGCGGAAATAGATATGGCCATTTGACGTTGAGATGAAGATTGAGAGGCATCAATATTGGTATCGTTGAGAGCTGAATGTAAATTAACTTTCATAAATGTACTAGGAATTTTTCTACTACTTACTTATTTAAGGATATCTCCACAAATATAGGGAAAAATTTCGATATAAATTTCAATAAAATCAGTTCCTTAACACGCCCTAGATAATTCTGGCAAAATTTCTATCTACAGAAGAAACACTATCTATGCTAAATTTTGACTCAAAAAATCAAGTAATTTCAATAATTGATAATTGATAATGGATAATTGATAATTACCTCTGGTTAAAACCG
>NZ_JBNHEQ010000157.1:0-12075 GCF_050016015.1 Dapis hubbardiae BLCC-M172 | reverse complement strand
GGTATTATCCTGATGCTATTTATAGCCTAAACGTCACCTTTTGTGCAACAAAGCCTTACGCACACCAAAACTAGAAAAGGGGTTTTGGGTACGTCAGTCCTAATTATCAGTGATTTCACTGTGAGACTGTAAAAACTCCTCTAAACTATTTGCTAATGTCACCCACTCCTGGACACTTAAATCTTCTGCACGACTTTGGGGGTTGACTTTTAACTTTTCTAATAACTCGGAAAGGCGATCGCGCTCGACAACTGCTTTTAGATTATTTCTCAACATTTTCCGTTTACTAGCAAAACCCAATTTAACTAATGTTTCCATTTGTTTTGGATTATTGGCCTGGGGTTCTATTAGTTGAGGCCGTAGTCGTATTACTGCGGAATCTACTTTGGGTGGCGGATAAAATGCTTTAGCAGGTACATCGCAAATAAATTCACATTTGGCTAAATATTGAATTTTTACTGATAGGGAACTATAAGCTTTTGAATCTGGTCGAGCGCAAATTCTATCTGCTACTTCTTTTTGTAATAATAAGACGATTAAATCATAAGTATTAGCTACAGGTTGAGCAATTGTGCCTAATAGTTTTTCCAGGATTGGGCCTGTAATGTTATAAGGTATATTCGCCACAACTTTATTAGGATTTTGGAAAGTAGGAAATTGTGCCAAATTAGTTTCTAAATCTAGGGATAAAATATCTCCTTGTAATAAGAGAAAATTTTCTACTCCGCCAATTTTTTTGACTAACTTTTGACATAAATCTCTATCAATTTCGACGGCAACAACCGAAGCTGCTAGGGACAATAAACGATGAGTAAGGATACCTGTCCCTGGCCCAATTTCTAAGACGCGATCGCTGTTGGATAATTCAGCAGCTTGGACAATTTTATTGAGAGCTTTGTCACTCCTGAGCCAATGTTGAGCAAATCTTTTTCGAGGTTGAATAGTCATTTCAGTTATTAGTTATCAATTATTAGTTACCAGTACCTCTACAATAAGGGGAATTGAAATAGAAAATATTCTCTTTTTTTATCCTCTTAAAAGAGTCGGCATTAGACCCAAATTTTTAGGTCATAATATAGTAACCCTAAATGATTTGGGAAAAAAAACTGTAGGGGTTTGGTCTCCTTTCCCCAAGCTAAAATGGGATTTGGAGACTAAACCCCTACGATAAAATGTTACAACCTATCAGGACTTACACAAAAAATGAAGTTATACACCATTTGTAGTGGTTAACGGCTGTTAACCCCTACTACATAAGATGGTTATGGGTAAGTCCTGCCTATTTAGGATTGCTATATATAAGCAAATTATATAAATTTAGTAGATATTTAATTCCCTAATAATTTTTTCTGGTTTTTCTGGAGGATATTTTGGCAATCCCTTCCCTAGTAAAAATTCTAATTTTGGAGAGATAATTATAGTTCTATTATTGTCTATTCTGAGATGTTGATTGACGTCTTCTTTTGTCAAAATATGTTTGTTTATATAAGTTTGTAATAATTGATGAATAATTAGGAAAGAATGATAAATAACTGATGTTAACTTGGCTCCAGGAATGTGAATATACTGTTCGCCAGTTTGATGCTGATACTGATAACGAATAGGATTATGATCTCTTTTAGCAGCTTCTAATTCATTTGCTGGTTTTTAACCGGGATAAACTTGAATATTTTTTTTCAACTTTATTGTTTCTAACTGTGCTACCCAGGGTATCCATTGAGATACTCCTTGTTGAATAGCTTGGAGAATAGAAGTTTCATTTCGATTACCAAAATAGTCAGTTTCACCCCTTATCCAACTTTGAGGTAAATTGATTGGAGTTTGAGCTAGAGGAATTATAGAGCATTGACTTAATCACAGAATAACGATATAATAAGTCAAAAAGCATACCATTGGCTGCACTCACTCATAAATGAAATCCATTAGAACAAAGCTGAAACTTAGTAATAAACAGAAAACTCTGATGGCTCAACACGCAGGCTATTCACGCTGGTGTTATAATTGGGGTTTAAGTCTGTGGAATGCTGCTTACAGAGATGGTTATAAGCCAAACTCCTGTAAGCTTAGAGAGGTTTTTACCAATCACACAAAACCACTTTATCCTTGGATGAAAAACTTGTCATCTAAAGTTTATCAATACGCTTTTATTAACTTCGGTGAAGCATTTAAGAGGTTCTTCCAAGGGTTGGGTAAACGCCCACGGTTTAAGAAGAAAGGTAAACATGATTCCTTTACAATAGATAATTGTGGAAAGCCCATAGAATTAAATGGGTGGAATCACAAGTTACCTTTTATTGGTATGGTCAAAACTTATGAACCCATTGAGGCAACAGCTCAAAAAATCACTATTAGTAGACAAGCAGGTGATTGGTATCTGAGCTGTAGCTATGAATTTACTCCGACTCCTACACCTAAAAAGACTGAAGTTGTAGGTGTTGATTTAGGTGTGAAAACCTTAGCAACTTTGAGTGATGGAAAAGTATTTGATCGCGTCAAATCATACTGCAAATCTGAAGCCAAACTATCTAGAATGCAATACCTGAACCGCAATAAAATTATTGGTTGAGCTAACTGGAGGGCAGCACAACTGAAGATAGCTAAACTCCATAGACGAGTGACTAATATCCGCAAAGATGCACTTCATAAATTGACAACATATTTAGCCAAAAACCACGGCACTGTCTCAATTGAAGATTTGAATGTCAGCGGAATGTTACGCAATCATAAGCTAGCGAAATCAGATAGCAGATAGTGATTTTATGAGTTTCGGAGACAGCTAGAATATAAAACTCAGTGGTACGGCTCTGGGCTAGTAGTTGTTGATAGATTTTTCCCATCATCAAAGACTTGTTCTAACTGTGGTCATGTTCAGGATATGCCATTAAGCCTGAGAACCTATGATTGCCCTGAATGTGGGTTGTCAATAGATAGAGATTTAAACGCCAGTATAAATTTGAGGGATGCGGTCGGCGAGAGCTACGCTCCGCTGACGCGAACGGTCGTGAATGCCTGTGGATGAGTAACCGCCGACGGCCTCAGTAGAAGCAGGAAGTAAACATCAAGTTGTCACTTTATGTGACGCTTTGTATCAGTTTTATAGAGCAGTTCTGCTTGATTATATTCTAATCCATAAAAAATAGCCAAACGATTCTCACCTGCTTTGATGATTCCTCCGTATTGCCGTTGTTCGTGAGCCATAAATCACCAATAATAAAGTTTAAAAAGTTGACCGTTGTAAGATAGTAATGTTTCTACACTTGCCTTTTTAAAACAATTTCAATCAGGCAAGGTAGTGGTCTATAAAAATTAAATTTTTTGTACTGTGTGAAATTAGTTAAATAGTGCAACAAAGCCGTCTAGATTACCACATTATTCTTGCAATTGTTTCAATTTCATCTGGACAAAAGGGAAGATTTTATAAACCTTTAATCCTCTCATCCAGATGTACCGAGGGACAAGCCGTTCTACTAAACTTACCCAAAATTACCCAAAAAGCATTGGAGCTAGCTTCCTGCTTGATTGAGAATCACTGACCGCAGTCTGTAACCTTTTTCTTTCCACAGGCTTAAAATCACTTGTTTTCAGAAAAGGCACGGAAGATGTAATTAGGTTCAGCATAAACTACATCTGGAGATTCCAGCAGTTCAGCGATCGCGTCCAAAGTTGCTTGCTTAAGCTCAACCTCACTCATCGCAGCTACTTCTGGTTCAGACAAGCGGATCAAGATGGGAATATTTGGATTTCTAGAAGTTTCCACAACCGTGGCTTTTTTCCCAAGCAGCTTTTGGGTCTCTGCCACTGCGCTTTGAGGTTCCTTGTACTGCACCAAAATTTCTCCAGGAACAAATTCAGCATTTACACTAATCTCACCACGACTTGCAACCAGATCATTGTTGTCCATGGCTAAAATCTCACCAGATATCTTTTCAGAAGCAGCAGCAGATTCAAAAGCATCGGGGACTCGTAAAATACCAGTTCCCATGCGCGAATCACCAAAGGATTCGGCATTATTTACTAGCAGTGCTTTGATTTGAGCAGGAGACAGACTGGGATTCTTCTGTAGAAGCACTGTAGCAGCACCAGAGACGTGGGGCGTAGCCATTGAAGTTCCATTTAGGCTATCGTAATCAGGGTTACGATAGGTACTGAGAATATTTACCCCAGGTGCAGAAAGATCGTTGAAGCCATAGCTAGAAAAAGACGCTAACTGGTTATTGATATCTGTGGCTCCTACCGTCAGAGTCACACTCGGACAACTAGCAGGTTGTTGGGGATTATTATTACCCGCATTACCTCCTGCCACAATTACAGCAGAACCCGCAGCAACGGCTTGACTAATCGCATTTTCCAGGGTTGGGGAACAATTTCCCCCTCCCCCTAGACTCATATTGATAATATCAGCTGGTTCAGAACTACTGAGACCATGACTGTTGGTTATCCCTGCTGCATAGTAAATTCCGTCAATAATATCACTGAAGGTTCCAGAACCAGTGCTTCCTAGCACCCTTACTGAAATGTGGTTCACTCCATTGTTGCTACTCTGGTTCCAAGGAGTTCCGGCAACGCCAGTGGTGTTATTGGTTGTTGCCAGGATAGTACCTGAAACGTGAGTCCCGTGATGCACTGCTTGGCTGGGAGGGCTGTCCGCAGCATCGACTCCTGTGCCAATGTCAGCACCAGAATTGAGGAACCGTGCATTATTAGTGGAACGGGGCGGTAGATCGGGATGTCCACCAGCATAAACTCCGTCATCGATCACGGCAACTGTCACTCCCGTGACAGTTTGAGTTGAGGTAGTCCCCCAAACTGCTGGCATACCAATATTTTCATAGCCCCACTGCTGGTCGTACATCGAATCATTTGGTGTCGCTTCAGAAGGAGGAGGAGTTTCTCCTTGCTCTTGACAGCAAAGATAAGGGGATGTATCTGAGGTAGGTGTCAGGTCTCCCGAACAAGCACTGCCGCGTTCGTAGGGCATGGCATCTTCGCGTGTGGGTATTACCCCACTGAAGGTCGGCCACTTGCCGCCACAATCATAACAAAGGGAGCAGGATGAGGCTGCTATTGCCTGACTTGGCTGGACACTCAGCAGTAGCACCACAGCAAACATCAATGCGAACAACCAAGACATCGTTCTTTTCATAATTCTTTCCTTTCTATTTCAAAGTTGAATGAGTATTTACAACGCTTTCTCCAATTCAGATAGTGGGACAGCACCCGCAAAAGCTTTCCCATTGATTGCCAAGAAAGGAGTACCCCCAATCTCTGCTCTCTGAGCCATTTCTATATCTTTCTCAATTGCAGTTTCAGCAGCCTGACTATGGCGATCGCGGTTAAACCTCTCCAGATCGAGATTGAGATTTCTCGCGATATCCAGATATAATTGCTCACCCAACTTATCTTGCTGGTTAAACAGGGTATCGTGGTACTGCCAAAACTTTCCTTGCTGATTAGCAGCCCAAGCGGCTTTGGCAGCAGGCATGGCTTCAGGATGAATTGACAAGGGTAAATTCTTGTACACTAAAGCGACTCGATCTTGATGAGTTGCCATAAATTGCTTCAATGTCTTGTGAGCCTGGGAACAGAAGGGACATTGAAAGTCTGAGAACTCTAGCAGCACAATTTTGCCATCCACTGAGTCAGTAGCAGGTGATTCACCAATGATTCTGTCGGGACTGGCTTTGAGTTCTTGGGAGAGTAACTCCTGAGCTTGTTTCTGTTGCTCCCACTGTTGCTGCTGGTAGACCTGAAGAGATTCCCAAACTACCTCGGGGTGGTTGCGGATAACCTGCAAAACTTCGGCTTCTAATTCTGTAGTAACTTGATTGGGGCTATCTGCGCCCTTAAGGTTTGTGGCTGCTTGTGCTGGTGCTGACCAACTCAGCACTGTCAGGCACAACACTAACATTATCTCTATCCATCGTACACGCACTAAGGTCTACCTCCTTATTCTAAAAAGAGTGGTTCTTTGGAATTAGAGAGGGCTTCTGGAAGAGAAATTTTCCAAAAGCCCTTGGCTAGGATCTGGCTTAATTAGCCTCTAAAAGAATCTCCTGCAGCAGAGATAAGGGTATTGATCATCCCTCCACATATAGGTTCCTGAACAATTAGTGCCTAACTCATAGGCTTTGGAGATGGTTGCTTCCAGGTTGCGATTGATCCCACCAAAATTTGGCCAGCCACCGCCACAGGTCTCGCAATAGGTGCAAAGAGTTATATAACCAACATCTACCTCTGTCCCAACTTCTTCTGATTTTGCTGCCTCTTTTGCAACCTCTGCCTTGCTCGGTTGAGCCTGTGCTACCTGCATTTGTTGATCTAGTTGAGCTAGCACTTCTGCTTTACTAGGTTGAGCTTGCGCAAGCTGTACCTCGGCTGCCATTGCTTGACTGGGCACGGCAACCAGCATCATCATCACAGAAAATACGATAGCCAAAAGCCAAGATATTTTTCTCATGTTTCTTCTTCTTATTAAAGTTGATATATCCATTTGAGAAAACTTCTTAATCTACTCACACTCCGTTGAGGCATTTACTCAGTTTCCTTACAAACAATACTATTGCAAAAAAAAACTATCAAGCAATAGTAAATCACTACTTTTATTGATTCTTTACATGGTTAAATAGTGTCAATTTATTAGTTATTCAAATATTTATAAAATCCAGATAAAGCAACAAAAAAAATACACAAATTATACTAAATCCGGTTCTCATACACCTCTTGTTTTTATACCATAAATGCTTGATATAAATATATTTAGTACATATTATAAAATTGGTTTTGGTAACCGATTTTGGAATTAATTAAATAATACTAATTGGATTTTAAAGACTACAAAAAAGTCGTTTTTTGGAAAAATATTTGGTAGAATATTGATCAAGTTATGTGAAAAATAATATTTAGATTGTCAATGGCTACAAATTTACTTACAAAATAATGTTAAATTTTGTGAAGTCCTCAAGATCTAAAAACCTTATAACAACGGAGATACGTTCAATTAATAAATTTGACTTATAAGTATATTTCCAGAGATAGGAAGCTATGTCCTCATAAAATCTTAATAAAACTAAACAATTACTTGGGCTAATACTAGAGAAGATGGCATTGCTGAGGGGCGGGATGAATATAAGTGGGGTGGGCATCCTACCAGGGGTCATTTCAGTTATCAGTTAAATGAAAACTTAATTCCATACTTCAAAAACTATTTGAATAGAACCCATTTGGTATCTATTTGTGTACTTAAAATGGGGGGTGGGGAGTGTGGGGAGTGTGGGGAGTGTGGGGAGTGTGGGGAGTGTGGGGTGTATTAGACCTCTCCTTTCATCCCAAATCCAATCAATTATTACCCATAAATTATCAATTACTTCTCGACTTAGACCTATTTTCTGGAGATACGCTTAGGGCTTCTATACCAGAGATTTTATATGTTTCTTATGAACACTTATCTCCAGAATGGATAGCAGATGAGTTTTGTCCTATTTTGCCCGATTTAGTAATAGAAATTATTTCTCCTGCTCAAACATTTGGTCAACTCATAGCTCAAGCTAGAGATTATTTAGATGCGGGTGTATTAAGAGTGTGGGTTGTTGATAGTTAAGCTAGGAGTATTACCCAATTATTAATTATTAATTAATAATTAATTCTGGTTTAAAGCCTCCCCTTGGATAGGGGAAAAAAGCGGTCGTTTGCGAAGCATTCCGTCAGGATGGGATGGCGTTAGCGAAGCGGGTCCGTAGGAGCGGGTCTCCCGAAGAGTGCAGAGCCACTCCGTTAACGCCATATCCAATCGACCAAGAGAAGAAATGATATTTCCCGATATTCAATTCCGTAACGGTTTTAACCTTCTTGTAATTATCAATTAATGAAAGTTTTTTATCCAGATGCACCGCCACAAACTTTTATGGGAGATACCCCAATGATAGATTCTCTATTTGAAGGATTAGAATTAACTCCCGAACAAGCATTTAAAAAAGCTGGAATTCCTACTACATCTCAGTAAAATGTCTATACAATAAATGATGAATAAATTGATAGCGATCGCCTATTCTTTGTAACAATAATCGACTAGCAGAATAATTCAGAAAACGACGATAATTCCAGGGAATATGTCCATTACTAAATAAAACAATTCGCAGCACTAAACTTTTCAGTCCGGGCAAACCAAACTTCCCACCAATTAACCCACCAATAGCACCACAAATTAACCCTTCTTTTAATTCCCAAACTAAGGTAAAAATAAATCCAAAAGTAAACCCCCAAAATAAAACACTAATCAAATTAATAATTAACTTATAGGTCTGTAACTCGCCATTAGGATCTAGCCAACTTGACTGTAATTTTTCTATTTTAAATTCCTGAATATTTTCTGCTGCCATTCGCTGTGCTAACCATGCCAACCACCGTCTTGTTTGTTCTGGTAGTGGTTCTTGATTTCTAGGATACCATTTATAGTTAGTTTCTCCCCCTAATTGAGAACGAATATAAGCATTTAATAAGTATTTTTCTCTTCCCTCTTTAGAAGTAATTCTTCTCCAAGCAGCAATTAAAATTTCCTCATAAGCTAAAGTCATCATGGTTAACATTAATGGTGTTTTAGCTACGTTTAATAACTCTGGTTCATCCTGAATATAATTCCAAAGTTCTCGACTTCTAGCCAGTAATAAATAATCTTGAATCTGGCTGTTTTTTAAAGGTTGTAATAAGACAGCAGCATTCACTCTCAACTTATTATGACAATTTTTATAAGCTGCAAAACTACTACAAACAACTAAGTGTTTTGGTTGAAAATCTACTGAAAATTTATTAATCCTGTCTAAGCAATGTTCAGATAATTCTGGGGATACTCCATCGAAGCCATCTATTAAAGGTAATAGTTGCTGATTTTCTAACCAATTTATAGTAACTTTCTTAGGAATATTGTATTTAAACTTAAGTTGCTCGACTAACCAATCCGAAATTTCCTGATTGTTATTTTGCCATTTTGAAAGATCTAATAATACTGGGATTGGTGTTTTTTCGTCTTTTTCCGCCCGAATCACAAGCCTTCTTGCTAATTCCAATAAAGTTGTAGTTTTACCACCTCCAGGATTTCCTAATAATAGTAATTTGCCTTTCATGCGGTCAAAAACTTGCATAATATTTACTTTAGGAGGGAGTTGAAAAATAGGGCGCTTTCCTACTTTTACTTCTATATCCCAAGAACGTTTTAATTGTTGGGGTGGTTGCTGACGGACAAGATTAACTATCACTGCATGGTGTAGAGACTGCAATCGCATTTGCAGAACTTCTGTCTTAACTCTATTTAATAGTTGGTCGCGATTTATTTGCACCTTTGTATAACTCTATTTTTACATGGTTTAGTTAACTATTATTTAGTTAACTATTATATGGTTAAAATATTTATATTATATTTGCTTTAATAGTTAACAGTTATGCTTCTGATTAAAATTCAAATTGACCAAAAAAGTAAACATATAATCAAGTTAATAAGGAGATAAAAATTATGTCATTGAATATGGGACAACTAATCATTACAGGAATAGCTGGATTTGCAAGTGCCACTTCTATGGCTTATTTCACAATTCAGTCTGGTTCCTCACAATTTGCTAGTAATTATTTCCAGACACAAACGTTGGATAGCAACCTAGTTTCTGGTCAACTAAAGTCCTCATCTTTAACTCCTAACTCCTCAGATTTAGTTAGTCAAAAATCTAGTCCAGTTATTATTACACCACCAACATCAGGATGTAAAATTAATATGGCGATAGTAGATGATCCTGAAGCACCTCTAAATGTTCGTAGCAGCCCAGAAGTTAAAGAAGGTAATATAGTTGGTCAACTTAACAATAATACCTTTGTTTCTGTGGCAGATGAACAATCTGGTTGGCTACAAATTACTAATCCTGTTACAGGTTGGGTTGCCAAGAACCGAACTCGTAGTAGTTGTGCAAAAGTGGATAAGACTATTACTTTTTCCCCAGAAAGTGACACAGCTATTATTAGAGGCGAGATTATTGGTACTGGTAGTCATAACTACCGGGTCAGGATGATTCAGGGTCAGACCCTGACTATCAAAAATTTAGGGGATGTCTTTCCAGCAATTATTAGTCCTAATGGCCAACTTATCACAAGAGAACCCAATGTTGAAGGTAATGAAAATGAATGGACAGATATTATTTCTCTGAGTGGGGTATACACTTTACAATTAGATTCTAATCTGCGTGGATATGAATATGAATTTTTAGTGTTAATAGAAGGGAACGAGAATTTTTAGTTTAAACTTTCAAGAAATTATTAATTTTCCTGGCTTTTTTCTAGGTGCAATAATTATTGTCGTAGGGGGAATTAAGATTATAAATTCTGTACCTTTTTGTGGAGTAGAAATATATTCTAAAATTCCGATGACGTTCCACAATAACTTGATAACTAATTACTAAACCTAAACCTGTACCTTGACCGAAAAATTAAGGAGTAGGGCAGTAATTTTTTTGCCCAACTATTGCCATAAATGCGCTCCTTTTTGATTTTTCGGGAACCGTGCATCAACAGATGAAAACCAGGTACTTTTTCAATACCTAAGAAGGTATCTGTAAAATAAATCTAAAGAAACACCTCAAATATCTATACTTGATGGGTTACGGCGGTCAGAGAAATCTCCAGACTGATTTTGTGAGATTATTGTCGCCTCACCCTCCCCACCCTACATCAAGGCTTAATTTTTTATTTATAGAAGCCCTAACCGTATCTCCAGAAAATAGGTTCAAGTCGAGAAGTAATTGATAAAAAATGGGTAATAATTGATTTAATGATTGGATGAGTGGGAGATATCTAATACATCCCATCACCCCACCTCCCCATCACCCCATCACCCCCTCTACTTTTAAATAGATCCCTTCAGGGGTTCTATAGATACCTCTAAAAATGCACTTACCTTTATCTATCAATGGTTTTATATTTAATCAGCCACCCTTAATTATTAATTATTAATTATTTATTAAAGGAGCGATCGCCAGTTATTGTGCAAAAAAATGCACGTCCATCCGTCATAACAAGGTTGTTGTGATAAATTATTCACATTATCGCACTTCGCCAAAATTAAGGAGATGATTAAAACATAGAGTTCAAACACAGGAAATCAAAAAATATGACAAACCAAATTGTTGTTGATCAACCAAAGTCCTTATCTTCAAATCCCAATTTCTCAGATGTAGTTAGTCAAGAATCTAGTGCGATCGCATCACCAGCATCAGAATGCAAAATAGGTATGGCTATAGTAGACGATCCTGAAGCACCTCTAAATGTTCGTAGCAGTCCAGAAGTTAAAGAAGGTAATATAGTTGGTCAACTTAACAATAATACCTTTGTTTCTGTTGTAGATGAACAATCTGGTTGGCTACAAATTACTAATCCTGTTAAGGGTTGGGTTGCTAAAAACAAAACTCGCAGTAGTTGTGCAACAGTAGATCGGATTATTACTTTTTCCCCAGAAAGTGACACAACTATTATTAGAGGTGAGATTATTGGGCCTGGTAATCATAGCTATCGGCTTAGGATGATTCAAGGTCAGATCCTAACTATCAAAAATTTTGGGGATGTCTTTCCAGCAATTATTAATCCTGATGGCCAACTGATAGCAAGGGAAACTAATGTTGAAGGTAATGAAAATGAGTGGACAGGTGTTATTTCTATGAGTGGGGTATACACTTTACAATTAGATTCTCATCGGCGTGGATTTGAATATGAGTTTTCAGTGTTAAAAGAAGGGAACGAGAATTTTTAGTTTAAACTTCCAAGAAATTGGTAATTTTCCTTCCTTTTTCTGGTTGCAATAATTAGGGCTTGGTGATTAAATCTTAAAGCATTGACAAGAAATAAGGTGCATTTTTAGGTCGGGAAAAAGTACCTAGTTGTCAGCTCTTTATACTCAAAAAGTTAAGATTTTGGGGAAGAGTTGAGCAAAAAAATTACTCCCCTACTCCTTAAAAAAGACTTTTTCAGCAAACCCTAATTATTGTCATAGGGGAATTGAAATTACAAATTCTGTACCTTTTCCTGAAGTAGAAATACATTCTAATT
>NZ_JBNHEQ010000156.1:0-42216 GCF_050016015.1 Dapis hubbardiae BLCC-M172 | reverse complement strand
CACACTTTTGAATTTTTCCGAGAATTTATACAGTTGCCTAGAAAATTTTCAGCAGCGGAAAGGTGGAAACAGAGAAACGATTTCTCCATGGCAAATATTTCTGGGATTTTTGTTACTTCAATCAGAAAAACTAATTTCTCCATTATCAAATTTTTCTTGGAGTTTTGCTTTTACATTGTCGCTAAATTTCAGATCGGATACAAGATGAGGTAAATCTCTATAGGGATTAGTTTTTCTATTATTTAGTATTTTTTGAATAGTTTTTTTCTTGACACCTGTTCCTTTAAAAGCAGTTATTAAGTCAGCTTCATTTCCTGCATTGATATTAACGGCAGTTAAGCTTTTTGAATCTGATGATGAAGTTGATTTTGTTTCAATAATCTTATCTATAGTTGAACTTGTTGATAGAGTTGATATTTTATCAATAACTTTATCTGCTTGAATAAATTCAATATTTTGCAACTCTAGCTTTCTTTTGAGACGTTCTGGACATGAAGGAGCAATCATAAAAGCTAAGTCTGTAGGAGTATTTTCTGAAGGGTATGAATTAAATCCTAAATCATCTAACCAGAAACTAAAATCATCCAAGTGTTCAATAATCAATTTATAATTTTTAGCTTCACCAAAAGCTCTAGCTATTGGTCTATTATTATCAAGCAATTCTACATAACAATCTAAATGATGTTTTTGTCCTGTTTTTTTGCCTTGAAGCTCTTTTGTAGTTTCAACTGCTGATAATGTGTATGCTTTTTGCTTTAAATACTTTCCCCACCTTTTTTGACATTCTGCTTTGACTAATTCACGAGCATCACCTTCAAATTTTTGCTCTTCTGCTTCTGAAAAATACTTTTCATGTATTTCTAGAACTTTTCCTGAATAATATTGACAAAATTCCCGGAAATTCTTAGCTTGTTTCAAAGGTATATTCTGAATTTCTTGCCAAGCACTATTAAAATTTTTATATCCTTTATATGCTCCTTTAATTCTTTCATCTATCTCTTGTTTAATCATCATAAATTCTTTATTAGAACCAGAACTAAGATTAATCACCGATTCTCTAACCAAGCTTTTTAATACAGGGTCTCCCTCAATTAAAGAACTTACATTATCTGATGTACCTACTAAATAAATTAGTAGAGGAATACTTACTCCAAATTTATGAACAGTCTTTTTTAGTAATGCTCTAAAAAATATTCTAGTTTCTTCTATTTCTTGTGGAAATTTTTCTAATGAATCTAATTCATCTGTTAAATAGACAAAAGTAAACCTGGGGTCTAATTTTGTTACTTGAGATATAACATCAAAAAATAAATCTGCAAAGTTGAGCGCTCTTGTGGCAAAAAAGTCATTAAACTTTTCACAAAAACGATTTGGTTTAAGGTCTGGTCTCATTAGTCGATCTAGTGAGTTATCACTATCTAAATATTCCTTGAGAATATCTTTAGCTACTTCTTTAACTTCTGGTAATATTTTTTGATTATTTATTAATTGCCAAAAAGTATTTCCTAAAATATAACAGTAAAATTTAATGCTGAAATTATGACTACCACCAACTGCCATTAAATCAGAAGGTGAAAACTGAATAACTACAGAGTGTTCTTCATAATTGGATTGAGTTTTTGTTAATTCATGCAAATAATTTAATAGGGAAGTTTTGCCACTACCAAGAAGTGCTGCCACAAATCTGAATGTAAAGCATCTATCATCAAAAGTATATTTAATATCGTCTAAAAGCAGTTCCTTTATGTTTGATATTGAGCAGTTGCCAGATAAACTTTGAGCTGTAGTAAAACCTTTACCTTCTTTGTCTAGTAATCTTACATCACGTTCAATCCAAATATTTCCAACATAAGCTTCTCCTAATTTAAGTTGCTGTAAAAACTTTCTAATATATCTTTTCTTTCCTGCATCTTCCGGCATAATTTACTCCATCCATTGAATTAATTCTTTATTGTTTTCTTGTACTGCAAATACTAAACCGTTAGATTTCAACTGTTCAAAATATTTTTCTAGTAGCAATTCAGAAATATGATTATTTTGCCTAAACTTTTGGCAAATTTCTTTACTACGAATAGCTACAACACCTTCTAATTCTTGACGCCTCCTTTCTTCAAGGTAAAGCTTTTTAAACTTATCTACAAAAGTCTCAAAATCCATATCCTCATTTTGATAATTTATCTGATTATATTTTGCTGCTAATTTTAAACAAGCCATCAGAGCATTTAAAAGTTTAGGTCCTTTGTTAGACCTAAACTTATATTCCGTTGTTTGAAGATTAAGAACTAGAGCTTGCATTCCCATTTCAGTAACTTTAATTCTGCCTCGTTTAGGAGACTCCAATAACTTCAACTCACATAAACTCTCACAAACTTGTTTTGCATTAGGTCGGCGTTTTTTAGATAAATGATTCCTGACTGTACTTCTAGTTACTGTTCCCTCTGTTGAATAGGCAAACGTATAAAGCAAATAAAGCATTTGTTCAGTGGAAAGTTCCGTCATTACTCCCTCTTATTAATTTTATTAATCAATATATTTAACACTGGCAAAAATCCCGTAGTTAAACATCCTAAAATAGTCATATTGCTGACTAAAAAAAAATATATTTATCGCTGTGACATAGACTATCTCCACAGCTTATAAACCAACAATAAACCTAAATTTAAATTTGATTAGAGACGAATCATTCTAATGGATATTATTTTGAATAAGCTCAATTTTTATTGAACCATAACATAATTTAGTTGACTCAAAATCCCTAATTTCAAAGTAATCCTTACAGTTATAGCAATCCGCTAATTAGTTGCGACAAATCAAAAAGTCAATAAAAAAAACTGAAACTCTCATCTGTTCCCAGTTAAGTATTAAGTGTTCCCTAAAAGCTTTTGAATTTTGTACACTAATCAAATAGGATTGCTATATTTTTATTGATATTAACATTAATTGGTTAAAATACAGTTTAGGACTACATTTAACACTTGGATATTCTCTAGATAATACCATTCTGAAAAAAGAATGTTACGAATAATAAACACCATTAAAAGACTTTATCTGAAATATCCCTTTAACAAAAAAGATAATTTCCGACCTAAAAAATTATATTAAACCCATTCATTCTTTACGTTGCCAATCCAATGGATATTCTACCTGACTTCTAATAAATAGCCTAGTTATTTGTAGCAAACATTTATCACGCTTGGTATAATATTTTTTGTCAGAATCAAATTATATAAAAGTAAAAAATTGATCTTTTACCACTATAGCAATACAAAAAATTGCTATAAAATTGATAAAATCGAAATCCTTTACAACCAATAGTTTTGACTTGAGCTGATAGCTATAAATGAATTAGGTAAAGCTGATGATAACTACAGACTAATCTTCATTCCATATCTCCAGAAAATACAGTTGATTCTTGACTAAAAGATTCTCCAATTAGTTTGTAAATCTCTCTTAAATCTTCAGATTTGAACGACTTAATTAACTTTTCTGCTGCCTTTTGAGGATTCTTAGGAACTACTACCCATAATTCTTTATTTACCTTACCTCCAGGTTGTTGTTCCAACCAATTTTTCACCGCAGTTTTTCCTGACTCAGTAATTTGATAAAAACCTCTCCCACTACTTTTTGATTGTTCCAACCATCCCAAATGTTCCCATCGTTTTCTCCATAATTGAGCAGTGCTATGAGCATAATCTAATATTTCCCCTATTTTAGATGCGTTTAAAACTTCATTATCCGAACAAACTTCCACAAGTTTTGCGAATTTATGAAAATAATTTGATGGATTTCCTAAATCTTTAAGTGGGTCTTCTGGTATATCAACTTTTTTTGTTTCAGTTGATTCTAATCCACTAATTAATTCTTCAATTTCTTTCGGTTCACAACCCAATCCATAAGGTGGTTGAGCACGACATAATTCCTCATAACTATTAAATGGTTTTCCTTGCTCATCAAGTAATTGCTGATAAACTGCTGGTTGTTTCATTAATTCACGCCATGCTTTTAATTGTTCTGCATTAGCAACTATACTTTTGTTCAGAACAGATTGTAGTTTTAACTTAATTGCAAGCGCCCATTGTGGTGTTCCAGGAGTTGTGCTAATTCCTCCTGTTTTCCCTAAAGTTTCATAATCCATTTTTCCCTGCATAGAAAATCACATTTTCTTCTAGGTTATCTAAGATGATTTTTGAGTTTTTAAGCATTTAATTTTTTGCTAGCTCATACTTTAATCGGTATATTTTTAGGTATTGATTTTTTCCTATAAGATGAGCTAAAACAAAATTTTATTAGCAAGTATTTTTACCTAACAATAAAATTTGTTGGCTTCTTTGTACTAACTATTTGTATATTTTCTATTTTAGATTATAGATTCACTAAGTCAACTACTCTGGGGATGGGGAGTGAGGGAGTAAGGGAGTAGAGGAGTAGGGGAGATGGCGTATTGGAGGTGTATTGCAGTATTTTTCAATCTTTTTTTTCTATTGCCTAATTCCCACGGACAACTTGATGCTTCAAAAATTTAATCTCACGCCAAGATACCTAATGAGTTCAATACAGGAAAAATTTTCAGCTCAAAAATGTGAGGTGTTATAAGGTATGATAAAGTCTAAAGTATAGGGAAAATAACCTTTATCGAATAAATTAGCTGACTTAATCTGTAACTATAGCGCTATAGTTTTTAGTCAAAGGGAAACAACAGTAGGATTATCTTGCTCCCTTACTAAGAATTTCTGCTGGCTATCTACTTATTATTATCAGAACTTACGCAAAATATAAAATTATAGAGCATTTTGTAGGATTTAGCCTAGAGAAAAAATACCCATTAACTAATAAATTAGCTGACTTAATCTGTAACTATAGCGCTATAGTTTTTAGTCAAAGGGAAACAACAGTAGGAGTATCTTGCTCCCTTACTAAGAATTTCTGCTGGCTATCTACTTATTATTATTATCAGGACTGACGCAAAATATAAAATTATAGAGCATTTTGTAGGATTTAGGCTCAAGAAAAAATACCCATTACCTAATAAAGTAGCTGACTTAATCTGTAACTATAGCGCTATAGTTTTTAGTCGGATAGTTCCTTACTAAGAATTTTTTATCACCATCTACCATTCTATGTAGGACTACCAATTCTCTGTAAAATTAACTCTTTCCCTAACTGTATTGCCCCTTTCATACTCGTAGCATCAGCAATACCTTGACCCGCTATATCAAATGCTGTACCATGATCCGGAGAAGTCCTAACAAATGGTAAACCAATCGTAGTATTAACCGCCAAATCAAAAGCCATTAGTTTTACTGGAATTAATCCTTGGTCATGGTAAAGTGCCAAATAAGCATCATAAGTATTCGCTTTTAAACCTAGCCAAGCTTGACCAGGTTTAACCCACATCGTATCCGGTGGTACTGGTCCATCAAGTTGTATATCCCGTCGGCGATCGCTTTCTTTCTCCAACCAAGGAATTAACCAATCTTGTTCTTCTGTTCCTAATTGACCATTTTCTCCACTGTGAGGATTTAAACCAGCAATCGCAATTTTTGGCCTAGAAATACCAAAATCCTTTTGTAAACTTTCCACCAGTAATTCTAATTTCCAACTCATTAACTCTGGTGTTAAAGCTAGTGGTACTTGACTTAATGGTATATGTGTGGTAGCCAAAAGACAACGAAGTACAAAATTACTGTGGGGCGAACTAGCCACAAATAACATTCCGAACTTTTTGACTCCTGCTTTTTCTGCTAAAAGTTCCGTTTGACCAGGATATTTATGACCCGCCATCTGCCAGCAACTCTTAGAAATAGGAGCAGTGACAATACCTTCAAACTCTCCAGCTAAAGTCTGGGCGATCGCCGTTTCCATATAACAAAAACTGGCTTCCCCACTCACCGCATTACCTTTCCCCAGACAAATATCTTCTAATTTCCCATCAAACTCCACATCTAAAATTTTCAAATTTTCCCAATTGACAAGCTTTTCCAGAGATAATTTTTGATGGGTTTCTTGCAAAATTTGACGACTGCCAATTATTGTCAAATCACAATTTTCTCTCACCCTCGGATCTGCTAAAGCCTTCAGAACTATTTCTGGCCCTATACCTGCAGGGTCTCCTATAGTTACTGCTAAATGAGGAATTGTCTTTTTTATTTCACTTACTGGTGTCTTCATCATGGCTTAAAATACATATACACTTTGTATAGGAGTATTTTAAGAATATGACTGGTGAAATTTTCAATGCAGCAATTTTGTCTTTTACTGTAATCTTGATTGGTTTAGCAGGAGGCTTCCTCTTACTTAAATTGCAAGGAGGTGAATAAATTAACTTCCAGGTTTAAGGTATAGCACTACTAGACTGACACAACTAAAAATTGTGCGTTACATTTCATTAGGGCGGGTTTGTATAAATCTTAGAGTAAGCATGAAAATTCTAGCTAAAACCCGCCCCTACTATTGCACTATTTTAGCTGTGTCGGTCCACTACTAGACTATTTCAGCTAAAATAGGGCATTAGCTTTTGGAGCTAAATTATTGCTCTAGGTAGATCGCAGCATTTTCCTAAAGCAACATTTAAGATGAAACAGTCCACTACTAGACTGACACAGCCAAAACTGTGCATTAGATTTTTTCGCGCCTCACCCCATCACCCTATCTCCCCATCACCCCATCCCCCATTTTCTAATGCACCATTTAAGGTGTGTCGGTCTACTACAAATTTTGCTGAAGTTATATCTATAAATAAGCACTTAGTAGCATTTCCTAATTTTCATCAATTGGGGAATGCTAATCATGGTATGATAATATCTTTTAAGAAATTAAAGTTAAAAATAAAAATATTTATTACTCAAAATGTTAAGTTTTGTAAAAAAATGAGATAAACTTGCTAAAGTGATGAATGACTCTTTAATATAAATAACAAAACTTTTATGAAATTATTAATTTTAGGGGCTACTGGTACTCTTGGTAGACAAATAGTACGTCATGCCTTAGATGAAGGTTATGAAGTACGCTGTTTAATCAGAAGTTATAGTAGAGCATCCTTCTTGAAAGAGTGGGGAGCCGAACTAATCGGAGGAAATCTCTGTAAACCTAAAAGTCTGATACCTGCTCTGGAAGGAATTGATGCAGTAATAGATGCTTCAACCTCCAGACCAACAGACTCTCTGAGTATTAAACAGGTAGACTGGGAAGGAAAAGTATCACTAATTCAAGCTCTAGTAGCTCAAGGTGTAGAACGTTTCATATTTTTCTCCTTTTTAAATGCAGAAAAATATCCCCAAGTTCCTCTTCTAGAAATTAAGCGATGTACAGAACTTTTTATTGCTGAATCTGGCTTAAAATACACAATATTAAAACCCTGTGGCTTCCTGCAAGGATTAATTGGTCAATATGCAGTGCCAATTTTAGATAAGGAAGCAGTTTGGGTACCTGGTCAAGGAACAGCTATTGCATATATGGATACTCAAAATATTGCTAAATTTGCTATCCGCGCTCTTTCAGTTCCCGAAACAGAAAATAAAAGTTTTCCAGTAGTAGGTCCTCGTGCTTGGGATGCCAATGAAATTATTCGGATGTGTGAACGACTTTCCGGTGAAAAGGCCAAAGTAACTCGTACTAATATTAACT
Source organism: Dapis hubbardiae BLCC-M172 (assembly GCF_050016015.1). NCBI lineage: Bacteria > Bacillati > Cyanobacteriota > Cyanophyceae > Oscillatoriales > Microcoleaceae > Dapis > Dapis hubbardiae. Next base: position 34,593 of record NZ_JBNHEQ010000156.1, on the reverse strand, counting down.
TATTGCGTATATTCCGTCAGTTTACCAGGTCATTTCAATGGGGTTGGAATGTGGCAGATAGACTAGCTTTTGCAGAAGTATTAGCCAGTAGTCAACCTTTAACAACTTCCATGGATGATGTTTATCCTGTATTTGGCATTAATCCAGAAGAAATAACTACCCTAGAGTCTTATCTAAAAGAATACTATAGTCGGATTATGAAAAAATTGAAGGAAATAGAATACGAACAAGCCAAATCAGGAAAAACAACCTCTAAAAATAAACCTTTCTTCTTCTAAACCTTCTAATACCAATTTACTTTCAGGATGTCACGAATAGTTTCAAACTTTAGATAGATGTGAAAAAATTTCCTGAAATTACTATAGCGTCAGATTTCTGGGTCTATAAAATATTACTTTTGACCTTGGAATTCTGACTTTTGACTCCAGTTAAACGGCATAACTACCCTGAACTAGATTTTTTCGAGTGTCAAAAATAGGAATTATTTATAACGATGCTAAACCAATAGCTTGTCGCATAACTAATGAGTTAAAAGACAAGCTAATAGCTTATGGCTATGATGTTCATATCACCATTGGGGCGGAGGGATTTTTAGGTTCCCCTAGTCTAGAACGTCCTGTATGCCATACTCCCATAGACCAGCTAGTTCCCTTTGGTTTTACCAATGATATGAAATTTGCCATTGTCTTAGGAGGAGATGGTACTGTTCTAGCTGCATTTCGTCAAGTTGCACCTTCTCATATTCCACTATTAACGGTCAACACAGGTCACATGGGTTTCTTAACTGAAACTTTTCTCAATCAGTTATACCCAGCAATTGAACAGATTTTAGCAGGAAACTATGAAATAGAAGAACGGACTATGCTAGAAGTACGTCTGTTCCGAAATGATGAGTTATTATGGGAAGCTCTTTGTTTAAATGAAATGGTTTTGCATCGGGAACCGATGACTTGTATGTGCCATTTTGAGATTAAAATTGGTAGGCACGCTCCTATAGATATTGCTGCTGACGGTATTATTATTTCTACTCCCACTGGTTCTACTGCTTATTCTTTATCAGCAGGTGGTCCTGTTGTTACTCCTGGAGTGCCAGTCTTGCAGCTTTCACCTATTTGTCCCCATTCTCTTGCATCCCGCGCTCTGGTTTTTGCTGAGACTGAACCTGTAAGTATTTTTCCAGCAAGTCCAAATCGTCTGATGATGGTTGTGGATGGTAATGGAGGATGTTATGTTCTGCCAGAGGATAGGGTAAGGGTGAAACAATCACAATATAAAGCACGTTTTATTAGACTTAAACCACCTGAGTTTTTTCACATTCTCCGGGAGAAACTGGGATGGGGACTACCACATATTGCCAAGCCAACTTCTGTGGAATTGCCATGACATCCTTCTGACCTAAGCTGTATGAGTTAGGGAAAAATTAAGGTATAAAGTCTCTCCATTTATGAAGAAAAAAGAAAAAATTCCTTTGATCCAATCCTCTTCTTTATAAGAAGAGGTAATAATTAATAATTAATAATTAATAATTAATAATTAATTATTGAAAGCGTGGTCTTCCAAAATCGTTTTTAGAGATTGGTGTCCTGCATAACTTATCTAGGCAGAATGCTCCCAAAAACTCAACTTGACAATTTCTTTCCTCCAGAGTACCTGTATATTCATTAATGGATAATTGATAATTGATAATTGATAATTACCTCAATGACAACCTTCAATAATGGATAATTGATAATGGATAATTGATAATTGATAATTACCTCTCCCTAAAAGTAAGAGGATTGAATAAAAGGAAAATTTTTTTGTTTATCGTTGAAATAAGAGGCTTTATACCTTTATTTTTCGGTAACAGAATTGAATATCAGGAAATATCCTAGCAGTTTTGTTCTCTTAAAATAGAAGGCTTTATACCTTTATTTTTCGGTAAGTTCCTTATAGCCTCGTTGACAGACTTTTTGTCCTGAAGCTATATTTCTATTTACTGAATATCTGCATTCTGGAAAACTATGTATCTATCAGAGAGTTCCTTCAAATTATTAGGTCAAGATAGCATTTTAATTTTCTGTTTTCTGGTTTTCCTTCCTGATTGAACAAAACCTTTATCTCATTTTTTGTAACAATTCTCAGTGCTAGACTAACTCCAATATGCTAAAAAATCAGGGTTATATCAATTAATCTAAATCTAGATAAGCGAGTCTTAGTATGAGTACCCTAACTGTTGACCAAAATCGTTCTGTCTTAATAATAGAGAGTGATGAAATTCTAGCCCAATATGTGAGTCTAGACTTAAAAGAGTCAGGCTATCATCCAATTGTTGCTCCTAACTCTAGTTTAGGTATTCATAGAGCTATGGAGCTTAAACCTGCTTTAATTGTGATTGATAGAATGTTGGCTGGGGAATCTGGACTATCTTTGTGTAGTAATCTGAGGAAAATGGGTAATAAGATGCCCATGTTACTCTTGATGGGTCGCGACCAAGTTGAAGATCGTGTTGCTTGTCTAGAGTCTGGAGCTGATGATTATTTTCTCAAACCTTATCGGAGTGATGATTTTTTACAATTAATTAGCTTTTATTTGCAGCCTACTACTTTAGATAAAGACCAGTTGAGATTTGGGAATTTAGTTTTGGATTTAGGTGGTCGGCGGGTCTTTTGTCATGGTCGTAGTATTGAGTTGACTATGAAAGAATTTGAGCTTTTAAAGTTTTTAATGGAGCATCCTCGCGAAGTCTTGAGTCGCGAACAGATTTTGGAAAATGTTTGGGGTTATAATTTTTTAGGTGAGTCTAATGTAATTGAGGTTTATATCAGATATTTACGGCTGAAAATTGAGGGTGAGGGTGAGAAGAGATTAATTCAGACTGTCCGTGGTATTGGGTATGTTTTGAGAGAAACTTAGAATGATATTTCATTAGACATCTCCAGAAAATAAACTTACCCTTTATTTAACATAAGCTAGATTTGTAAAATTCAGTTGCCTAAATCATTTTTCGTACCTTTTTCCTAAAAATATGTTCCCTGTTCCCTGTTCCCTGTTCCCTACTATTGCCAAAGGTCTATATCTTTAATTCGGAGATATCTATTAGTTAATAATGAATAATGGATGATTACCTCTGGTTAAAACGGTACTTGATTGAAGCAAGTGCGAAAATCTTACTTCTTTTCTTGGTTGATTGGATATAGGGTTTGGTTTTTCTCCTTAAAAGGAGAGGTTTTAAACCAAATATATTAATTACTAATTATCTATTATCTATTGGTAATTAGAACAGGAATTACGCATCGGTACTACATATAGTGGAAAAAACTATAACGTTATAGTTTTTGAACTCTACATATATGGTCTATGCTTCATTAATTGATAATTGATAATTGATAATTGATAATTGATAATTGATAATTGATAATTGATAATTACCTCTGGTTAAAACCGTTACGGAATTGAAGATAAGGAAATTCAAGAGCACTTTTTTCCCCTATCCAAGGAGAGGCTTCAAGGCGCGAATTATTTAATAATTCGGTAAGTCCTATAGAAGTGATTAAAGAATTTGAGATTCTGTTATGGGTAGTAAGTTTGGTTTATTTAAGTCGGGAATAATTCTGTTTTTGGTTGGCTGTTTGCTACAAATAACATTTATTATAATTTCACAGACTATTACTATTCAAGCACAAGCTCAACAGCTAATGTATTAATTATCAATTATCCATTATTCATTGGTAATTAGAACAGGAATTACGCATCGGTACTACATATAGTGGAAAAAACTATAACGTTATAGTTTTTGAACTCTACATATATGGTCTATGCTTAAGTCCTATAGAAGTGATTAAAGAATTTGAGATTCTGTTATGGGTAGTAAGTTTGGTTTATTTAAGTCGGGAATAATTCTGTTTTTGGTTGGCTGTTTGCTACAAATAACATTTGTGATAATTTCACAGACTACTACTATTCAAGCAAAAGCTCAACACCTATCAAATTTTCAGGTATCTCAGGAAGCCCAGGTATTGCCAATTACAGCCCAAGCTCAAATATCTGGTCAAATAATTAATTTGGAGGTGGCGAAAACTCCTAAAGAGCAAGCAATGGGTCTGATGTATAGGACTGAATTACCTGACGATCGGGGAATGCTATTCTCTTTTGACCCTCCTCGGAAGGTTAATTTCTGGATGAAAAATTGCAAAATATCTCTTGATATGATATTTGTTCGGTCTGGTGTGGTTAAGGCGATCGCTCTTGATGTTCCTCCTTGTTTAGCTGATCCTTGCCCTTTATATGGATCTGGTGTGCCAGTTGATCGAGTTATTGAAGTGCGGGGAGGACGTATTAGGGAATTAGGTTTGAAGGTTGGAGAACGAATAATAATTACTAAAAATTAGATACTCTGAAAAGTTTATCTGAAAATCAAACAGAATAAATTGGGAGTAAACACAAGAAAAGTAGTAATAAACTAGGATTTTTGTCTCATATAGAGCCGAGCAAAATGAGAAGTTGTATATCCTCATCTATGAACTGCGACTTCTAAAAGAAGGAAATTCTGAATTATGGTTGACAAAATTTAAGAAAACTTTTTATTATTTTACTTGTTAGGTATATACAGTAAGATTATAATTTGCTATACTATAATACCAAATTACATTTATTCACCTAATGTTCTGTTGGTTCAAGATAAAGCTTGTCTTGTTGAGAGTCTACTTTGTACTTGACTTGATTTAATGAATTGGTGTGAGAGAGATCGAATTTTGTGCTAGTCTAAAAACTTAGCGATCTGTTTTTATGCACAAAAATAACTACAAAAAATGTTTGTATTGTAAGTAGGAATATAATATACAAGCATTCCAGTAAAGTTATTGTATAATCAAATGACTGGAGCAAGGTTCCCCTCATAAGTGGTGATGGTTTTAATCAAACACAACTACTTAAATTTTATACCCTAACTGCTTATGTTTTTTTGACTTAAGTAATAATTCAATAGCAAATTTTATGTAATTTTGACTGGCAGCAATAATAAGTTATTTTTAACTAGCTATCAGCTAAAATTGAGTCTTTTCTGATTGCTGAATCTTTATTGCTGACTGGTATTCAAAAATCTTGGATTTCAGCATAGTCAAACTTTTTGAGAAGGTTAAAACATCCCCTTTCAAATAATTGAAAAGCTGACTTATTTTTTAACTTCAATGTATATATAGCACTACCCATTAAGCTGTTTGATAGTTGTACAAACTGAAAATCTAATTGTAGTAAACTTTTACATAACTGTATTAAGTGCATAACTTTCTTGGGCGTAGCAGTATATATTTTGAGAAATTCTAATTTGACTAACATTTATCTGAACTACTACCTGATTTTGCGGAATAGTAAGGGTGACTTATGTAGATCCAAACCGAAGGAAGCTAAAGTTCTCTTGTTGTTTTGATAGGTAACTTCTAGCTTTTGTTTAGTTCATCAAAAAAAGTTTTTGAATTTGGTTCTAATACCATTTTTTTGAACAATGCACTTAATAATTGTTGCTCAGACCTGATTACACAGATTACTCTCATCTTTTGTTAAGTTGAACTTAATGGAGAAATGGTATAAAAATTTAGAGCTATAGAACAGATAAAAAACTGGATGACCCTAGGTTTATACACAAAAATATTGACTTTATGATAGTCAACAATTGCTTAGTCAAGAGTAAGCATTCAGCCATCAGCTAGAAAGAGGAATTAGTTTCCAAGGAGAGTTAAAAGTCCGACATGAAAAAGGTCATCGCCTAAACTTAGTAGGTATTACTTTAAGGCATCTTTTTGCGCAGTATGACCTAGGAAAAGCTGTTTGGGTAGCATTCCAAACGATGAGCTGAATAGCTAATAGCTGAATGGTTAAAGTCAAGGTAAAAAATATTAATTTCATTGACTTGGAAATTCTCTCAAATATGTAACGTATATATTTTATTCAGAATAAGAGTTACACAGAAAATGGTGTTTTAAAAAAAAGGAGGTGAACAGAAATATGACATCAACAAACTATGCTCGCTTTATCAATTTTTTGCAAAATGAATTATCTATCTCTTCAGCTTCTATAGCAGTTGCTGAACGAGCTAGTGTTACTTCAGAATTACCATATCCTCAACCAGACTCTAATGCTTTGTCGATGATTTTGTGGCAATATGGTTTGGTGACTCTAGAACAATTAGACAAAATATTTGATTGGCTACAAAATACTTATGATTTTAACTAAAGTAAGTATTTAGCTATTAGTTATTAGCTAGTCTCTGGGGTCGGGTCGTAACTAAGTTTTTTCTGTTCGGGAATGCTTCCCTTTCCATTTAGCGACGGTGTTTTCCTACAGAACAATAAAAATGGAGTTATATTATGTCCGGATGAACAGTTATAAATAGATTAGGTCAAAATTCAGCAATTCTGAATTATGCAATTCAGAAGGGAGGAAAAAAGTATGTTTGAGAAGAATTTTTTTGACCGCTAATTAACCGGACATGATATTTTGCGATAGCAAAACAGGTATGGTTGAATTCAGGGAGAAATAGCTATTAAGAAATTGAAAGAGAATAAAAATTTACTACTAAATTAGGTTCCCTTAACCACGAGAAGTATTCATTTAAACCTCATCTTTTAGAGACTGTTTGTAAAATAAGTATTAGGAAAAAAGTTTCACAACTCAATCAACTAGCTTGAATAAGGTAAGGGATTAAAATAACTCTAGATATGGAGGAAGTATGACTATTCATAGTCAATCAGATAAGAGTGAATTTCTTGATAACAAATAATTGTTTTTTCGCCTATTCCTTCCATACCTGTTCCTAGTTAAGTGTCCCCTGTTCCCTATCTTGTTTTTTTATATTTCCTGATACATTCAACCTCTTAAGGTAAGAATTATGATTGTGGAAAAGCTTACTACTTCTAAGAGTTGCTAGCTCTACATTCTGCAGGAAATTATTACTAAACTAAACAGAAATTTCACAACTACTATAAATATAAAATACAAGTCTAATTAGGGTTTGCTGAATAAAGTTTTTTGGTAGGGGTAGAAGTCAGGAGAAATAGGGAATTTAGAGGAGGTAGAAGTAAGAATTGTCCCCTAATTTTTCTGTTCTTAGTTTGCTCAAAATGCTAACTTTTTGACATTTTTAAACTGAAAACCTTGTACTTTTTGGTATACCAAAAACGCTCAAGTCTTTACCAGTCAATGCGCGAGAGAATTAATCAGAAGAGCAATAATTAAGGTTTGCTGAAAAAGTCTTTTTTTAGGAGTAGGGGAGTAGGGGAGTAGTAATTTTTTTCCCAACTCTTGCCTAAAATACTAAACTAACTTTTTGATTTTTCGGGAACCGTGCATTAAGAGCTGAAACAGGCGTACTTTAATTACTGACCTAAAAATGCTAAAACCTTTATATGTAAATACTTTTAGGTTTAATCAGCAAGCCCTAATTAAAAACTACATTTCAACTTAATAAAAATAGTGAAATTTGATTTTTCAAGACGTAGCTAGTAGTAAACACTCAATTTGACGATTAATATCTTCAATATTCACAATTTACTACTAACTACTAAACTACCAATTTAATTATGATTCAATTAAAACTTTAGAAGCCGCAGTTACTCCAGCCCCTGGAGTAAAAGATTTATATCCCAATTCTCCCAAACTAGCTTCTAAAGCAGCGATCGCGCTCAGAATGTCTCTGTCACAGACAAAGCCTAAATGTCCAATACGGAAAATTTTTCCTTTCAGATGGTCTTGTCCACCAGCTAAAGCAATATCAAAACGTTTTTTCATAATAGCTCGGACTTTTTCTGCCTCTACTTCTGGTGGCGGAGCAACTGCTGTAACAGCAGGACTAGCTACTGTATCTGGACCTAGTAAGGGCAAACCTAAAGCCTTGACTGCTGAACGAGTTGCATTCTTTAAACGCTCGTGTCGAGCAAAAATATTTTCTAATCCTTCAGCTTGCATCATTCTCAGGGTAGCTTGCAAAGCAAAGAATAGATTTACTGGTGGAGTAAAAGGTGTCGTATTTTTAGCTCCATCTTTACGATACTTACCTAAGTCAAGATAGTAACGTGGTAACTTAGCTGTTTCATAAGCAGTCCATGCTTTAGCTCCCACACTTACAAAAGCTAAACCAGGAGGTATCATGTAACCTTTCTGAGAACCAGATCCAACAACATCAAGACCTAACTCATCTATTGGTAAATTAACTGCCCCAAGACTGGTTACAGCATCTACAATAATCAAAGCTTCACCATGAGCTTTAACATGACTATTAATAGTTTCAATATCATTTAAAACACCTGTAGAAGTTTCACTATGAGTAAGGATTACTGCTTTAATCTGCTTGTCCTTATCCGCTTCTAGGTGTTGACGAAATTGTTCCGTATCTAGAGCTTGGCCCCACTCTGCTGTAATTTTTTCCACTTGGAGGCCATAAGCTTCCGCTACTTCTGCCCAGCGATCGCCAAATTTACCATTACATCCACATAGTACACGATCGCCTGGACTTAGGAAGTTAATTATACCTGCTTCCATTGCTCCAGTTCCACTAGATGCCAAAATTAGCACATCATTTTTGGTTTGATGGAGCCATTTGAGGTTTTCTGTCACCTCTGCCATAATTTTGGAAAAGTCACCACTTCTATGGCCTATTGGATGTTTAGCCATTGCTAGTAATGCTGTTTCTGGCACTGGAGTTGGCCCAGGAATCATTAACATCAGTTTATCATCCATTTTTTTGTTCCTTTGTTGTGTTTTACTTGATCGTTGTCTATGTTCATTTATACAGAAGTGTGTCACAGAAAAAGCTTACTTTTTCTTTAAGATTACTGAACTTGGAAATTTGGGAAATTTGGCAAATTTTAGTATTTTATTTTTTTATTAATTCTCGAATAGTTATTTGATTTTAAATTATTAATTTAGTTCAGTAATTTTTAGCTAATTTTTTTACTCTAGTTAAGTCTTTGAATCAAGTATGAACACTTAAGAAAATCCTGCTGTTTTAGGAATCAAAATTTTTTTCAGCAAATCCTAGTTCGTATAGTCATAAGTCACTTAACTTGGGATTCATATTTTAAAACCCTTCGATTTCAATTTTAGTATTACTAAATTCAGTCAAATTTAATATAGGGTTTTGCATAATAATTGTACGAATAATAAATATTCACCCCTTACCCTACATTATTTCCTAGGCATTTTATTACAACTTCTTCCTACTCCCTATCTCTAATTTCAGGCATCATATATGTTCTTTACCAATGCCTAATATTGCTATAGCAATCAGGAAGGATTTATGAGATATTTAAGAACATTTAATATCAATCACAATCGTTTTATCTTCTGACTCCTAATTAGCACTCAAATCTTACTACTGAAATATGGTTGCTATATATCCGTTAATATTTTTCAGCTTCATTGAGAGACCAGTGATATTCTATTGATAAATTTGCTTGTTTGCAATTTTATTCTAACTGTTTTTGCAGTGCTAAAGCTTTTCTAACTGTCACAATAAGTTCTTGAACTTTTTGATACTCTCTTGTCTGATAATCTACTGCCAAAATAGTCTTTTTTTCTAATAACTGAAGTAGCAGTTCATAATGAATACGAGAGGGGAGTGGTATTGGTTCCATCATAAAATATCTATTAGGGACTTTTATTATAGCAATTCCTATAAAGAATGAGTTACAAAATTCGTTTGTTTGAGAGGGTATCTATAAAATTAAAAATTAAGCCTTAATACAGGGTAGATTTTACTGACAAAAAGATTTCCTACGGAAATAGCACCTACTTGATAAATGCTAAGTAGGTGGGCATAAATAAAGGTTAAAAAGAAAAATCAGAAAATGAAGTCAGAAATGACTTTTTAAGAAATTTTTACTGTTTTGAATCTTCTTCACTATTTTATGGATAATTCAACCCACCTATTTATATAACAATTTAAAGAAAGAATTTTAGAAATAGTCTAGGTAAGCCCTAAGTAATACCATTTCTCAAAAACTTTTCTACATTTGATTGAAGTAGGGGAGTAGGGGAGATAGGGACGTTTTGCTGACGCAAAGCGGAGCATTCCGGGACGGAAAACGCATTTTTGCCGGTGCAACGTCCGTACAAACAAGAATAATTAATGCTAAAATTGGTCTTTTCTAACAAAAAAGTAATTATCTTAGTTTAATTACTTAATAACTGAAGTTTTATCCAAGTATAGCGTTAATGCATGGGAATTGGTATAAGATAATGTCTGTAAAATCTGAAACTAATTACTTATAGCTGAATACTTAATCTTATTTATTATTTGTAGGAAAAATTTATCTAATACTAATTTGAAAAAATAATTTTACGAATAATAAGAATAGTTACAATACTTTGGGTACTGATGTGGCTTTGACTAAGCTAATACGCATTTTAAATGCGTATTAGTAAGTCAAAAGTCATGCATTCAAAAGTAAAAATTAATAAGGGTTTTTTTCTTAACTAGGCATATAACACATAAGTGGTTTAAATGCCTAACAGCTTAAAAGGATATATTTATCCCAAAAAATCATATTTATAACTATTTATTCTGACTCCTGACTCTTATAAATAGTCTAACTATTGGTAGCAAAGATTTATCAAATTGATATAAATGGTATTTATATTGCTTCGTTTTTCCCAATTAGACTTTAATTTAGCTTTAGAGTTCAGCAATTAACTTGCGAACAATTAACAATTAATAATTACCCCTTATTAAAACGGATAGGATTGACTAAAAGGAATTTTTTTTATTTATTATTCCCTATCCAATAGGAGGCTTCAAGGCGTGAATTGTTGAATTAATAATTAATTGACTATCAACTATTAATTATTAATTATTAACTATTAATTATTAATTATTCGGTAAATAGCCAGCATATAAACTATTTTCCTCATTCAAAATGATACATTACTCTTAACCTTGCTTTTCAGTAAATAGCTCTAACAATGCTGTACCTGGATCTGTTTTTTTGATTAGAGATTCACCTATTAAAACAGCATTCACACCAGCATTTCTAACAACATTAATATCTTCAGATGTATGTATTCCTGATTCACTTACAACTAATATACCAAGTTTTTCTAACTCTTTATTTCTAGCTTCCATCAGTTGGCAAGTTGTTTGTAAATCTACGGAAAAATCTGCTAAATTTCGATTATTTATACCAACTAACTTAACTCCTTCTATTACTAATACCCGATCTAATTCTTTCAGAGTATGAACCTCAACTAAAGCTGTCATCCCTAAAGAATTAACTATTTTGATAAAATACTTTAAGTCTTGGTCTGATAAAATTGCTGCTATTAATAGTACAGCATCAGCTCCGTGTAAACGAGCAAAGTAGATTTGATATGGATAAATTAGGAAGTCCTTGCAAAGGAGTGGTAAATCAACATTTGCCCTAATATTTGCCAAATTTTCAAAACCACCTTGAAAGAACTTTTTATCTGTTAAAACTGAAATACAAGTTGCACCATTTTCCCGATATGACTTAGCAATAGTAACTGGTTCAAAATCTTCTCTAATTACTCCTTTACTAGGAGAAGCTTTTTTGACTTCAGCTATTACAGCAGGTTGAGTTTTGCCTATTGATAATTTAGTCAGAAAATCTAAAGGAGGAGGCATTAAGTTAATTTTCTTTCTTAACTCAATTAAAGGTTTTTTGTCTCGCCAATAATCTACCTCTTTTTCTTTATACCAAACTATTTCTTCGAGAATATTTTGAGCCTTTGATTCTGGTACAGAAACTTCATAGCGTAAATTACCCATTTCTACAGCAGGGTTTGGCTGACGGCGACGAATTTGCATTTATTTCAGATAAATTCCTAACTTTTTATAATGTTTACTTGATGCTCTTCAGCTTTTCCAATATTTGGCAATGTTGAAATTATTCAACCTAGCAATTTCCTCAAAATATAATATAGCAATCCTATTTTATTCGTGCCAAAAATCTTACTGCTTTTTAGAAAACACTTAACTGGGAACAGCTCAAAGGTGGGAGTTTCAACTTTTTAATTTGTCAAAACCTATTTAGGATTGCTATACATATTTAGACTTGCCTGAAAAAGTATTTTTTTCAAAGTATAACTCAAAAATTATAATCTCTGATTATTTACTCATTTTTCCTCAGGTCAAACTATCCCTTACATAAGATTTTGAGCATTTAAGTCTGAGTACAGAAACTTCCAAATTAATACATATTTAGACTTGCCTGAAAAAGTATTTTTTTCAAAGTATAACTCAAAAATTATAATCTCTGATTATTTACTCATTTTTCCTCAGGTCAAACTATCCCTTACATAAGATTTTGAGCATTTAAGTCTGAGTACAGAAACTTCAGATAAATTACCTAGGTTTCAATAATTTTTACTTGATAACTTTCAGCTTTTTCAATAACTGGCAATTTGAAATTATTCAACCCACCAATTTTCTCAAAATTAATACATATTTAGACTTGCCTGAAAAAGTATTTTTTTCAAAGTATAACTCAAAAATTATAATCTCTGATTATTTACTCATTTTTCCTCAGGTCAAACTATCCCTTACATAAGATTTTGAGCATTTAAGTCTGAGTACAGAAACTTCAGATAAATTACCTAGGTTTCAATAATTTTTACTTGATAACTTTCAGCTTTTTCAATAACTGGCAATTTGAAATTATTCAACCCACCAATTTTCTCAAAATTAATACATATTTAGAGTTTGCTGATTTTTTTTTGTTAAGACTAGGAGTGATAATTCATAATTCCCAAAAAAATTATTAATCTTGATTATTTACCGAATTATTAATTTACCGAATTATTAATAATTAATAATTAATTATGGTTTAAAGCCTCCCCTTTTAAAGTCAGAAAAAGAAATAATATTTCCTGATATTCAATTCCGTAACGGTTTTAACCAGAGGTAATTATCAATTATCCATTATCAATTATTAATTAATGAATTATCTTTCTTGATATCAGACTATCAATTATCAATTTCTTAAAATCATTGTATTGAAACAACTACGGAAATCTTATTAATTGATAATGAATAATGGATAATGAAAACTATCTCTAATTATCAATTATCGATTGGTAACGAGAGGTTTGAAATTTCTAGGTCTTAATTATCAATTATCCATTATCAATTATCCATTATCTAGTGAACAGTTGCTCGTTTAAATGCTTCATCCAAAACTTCTGACAAAGTAGGATGAGTATGTACATTAAAAGATAACTCATTAACAGACTGCTTTTTAGCTATAGCATTTGCTGCTTCTTGAATTAAGTCAGAAGCATGAAGACCAATAATATGTACTCCTAATAATTCTCCCGTATCTTTACGATAAATTACTTTAGCCACACCATCTGTTTCACCTTCAGCGATCGCTTTGGAATTACCCTTAAAATAAGTTCTGACACTTGCAACTTCAAACCCCTGTTCTTGGCCTAAATCTTTAGCTGCTAGTTCTGTCATACCCACATAGCTAATTTCTGGATGAGTAAAAGCCGCCGCTGGGATACTAAGATAATCTACTTCCCGATAACGACCACATATATTTTCTACCACTGTTATTCCTTGGGCAGATGCTGTATGGGCTAACATCATTTTTCCTGTCGCATCACCAATTGACCATAAATTAGGTACTGGTTCACCACTTGACAAAACTGCCATTTTGCTATTTACTGGAATAAACCCCCTACGGTCAGTTTCTACTCCTACAGAATCCAGTCCCAAATCTTTTGTATAGGGAATGCGACCTGTGGCAACTAGACAAGCATCTACTTCCAGAACCTCTTCTATTTCTTTGGTCTTAGCATCAGCAAGTTCAATAATTACCGGAGACCCTGGAACCACCTTCATAGCCAACTTGCCAACTTTAGTCTCAATATCTCTTGACTGAATTAAAACTCTTTGTGCAATCTTAGCTATATCTGGATCGAAAGTAGGCATTAACCTATCTAAAGCCTCAATCATTGTAATTTCACACCCAAGAGCAGTGTAAATATCAGAAAATTCTAGTCCGATATAACCACTACCAATAATTGCCACCCAAGGTGGTAACCAATCTAGTTTAAGAGCATCATCACTCGTAAAGACCGTCTTACCATCTATTTCTATACCAGGAGGAACAAAAGGTACTGACCCAGGAGCAAGTATAATATCTTTGGCAGTAAAGTTTTCTTCTCCCTTTTCCGTCTTAACCGTAACTTTTTGGTTACCTGCTACTTGACCCCACCCTGTAATTATATCTACACCTAAACGTTTGAGGCTATTGGTCATGTCACCTCTTATTTTGGTAACAATGTTACTTGCATGAGCAGAAATTACTTGTCTATCATAAGCAACATTATCTAATTGAATGCCCAGAGTTTTTAAATGGTGAGTATTCTGTAAATCTCTAACTTTACCAGATGCTGCTAGGAGAGCCTTAGATGGTATACAACCTCGGTTAACACAAGTCCCACCCATTTCTGCTGCTTCTACAATAGCTGTTTTAAGACCACAGCTCGTAGCGTGTAATGCTGCTCCATGTCCACCGACACCAGCACCGATAATTATTAAGTCGTAATCAAATTCTTGAGTCATCTCTGTTTTTTAAAACTTTTGGGTATGTTTGCAAAAACTATATATAGAGCAAGGGTTCTTCCGGATTTGACACTCCACGGGTTAAAACCGCGTGGATTCGCTCATGTTGTTTAAGCAGGGGATGAATCCACCTGCTTAAACTTCTCATCAGTTGAGGGACTGTCATTGACCCCTACCTCTGAATCATCTATACCCATTACAGATACAGCTTTATGAAGATTCATTGGACATGAAAAACCAAGCCATTGACCAATGTGCGCGAGAAGCATTCCAATCAGCATTGCAAGTGTAACCATCAACACCTGTAAAAGTATGTTTAACTCTCTTACCTATTACACCGTTACGGTGGTCTGATTTGCTAGTGTATGGTGCTGGTACAGACTCTACTGGTACACCTGCAAATATAGCTTTGTACCTACTAAATAACTCTAACTGATAAAATGCCCAGTGGTCTCGGTTTTTGCTAGCATCTGACTTATTTTTTCTACGTTGAAGTGAAGTTTGTCTAATACCTGACAAATCCTCAAACCGTAAACTCATGTTGTAGTCTTTGGCAAATTGTACTAATTGCTTTGAAATGACATGATTTATATGAGTCATAATTCTATGCTCATGTCTTTCTATTTCTTTAACTTTCTTGAGCTTTTTCGACTCTTGAAGTAAGGAGCGTAATTTTTGAAATTTACGTCTTAAGCTTTTTACTTGTTTACCGCTCCAAAACTTGCCAAAACTTAATGGTAATGCTGCCACTGCTATATTATTTTGTCCTCTATCAACTCCTATCCAACCATTAACTAATCCAGGCTCCGGAACATCCATAGATACCGAAATTAGTGGGTACCAAATACCTTTTCTAGATTTTGATATTTTGAGAGAACCATTAAAAGCCTCTTTATTAATAATCTTATCTAAAGTTTCTTGATGTGAAGCTGAATGAACTGTTAGAGGTATCCGTTTTCTCTGACCTCGATATAAACTTAGAGAAATAGTAAATAAATCACCTTGATGACTAACACTATATCCTTGGTTATTTATTTCTATGGGTAAGCGTTTAAACTTTTTCACCTTGGTTTGAGCACAAGTATTCCTAATAGTTTGATTAATCCACATTGAACCAATTTCAACAGGATGAAAATCCTTGCTTGTATACTTGCGACGAACTGATTTATCAACACTTAGCAATGTATTAGCTACTTCAGTATTGAGCAAAGTTAGGCGCTCAAACTCTGCTGCTTTACAAGTATTAAGGCGATAAAAAGGTAGTTTTGGTGTCAAAGTTAATTTGCTCATAGTTAGGATTAATGATAACACAACCCTACACAACTGTTTAGGGTACTACGGGATCAATCCCGTGGCTCATGTTTCACCCAGGGGTTAAAACCGCCTGGCTCTCATCTTCAACTCAAACTTTTGTAGGTAAACATGATTATTAGGAATTTTTTTTACTCCTTTGGCATATTTCCCTGGAAATTAACTTGGCCTAATAAGAAATTACAAGAAATTTTCCAGACTAAATACTAGGAGACAGCTCTGTTTACTAGATAAGCAGAAAACAGCCTCAAATTCAAATATAGACAGGCAAATATTTTTACGTCAAAAAGGGATAAATACTTAATAAGCACTGATTTTAGTTATTTTTAGGGCATTGACCTAAATTCCCTTATCTAGATTTACTTTTCCTAGCTTGTGCTACACAAACAGACATTTTTATCCTATAACAATGTATGTCTAAGTACCACTAATAGAGCACAATTATTAAAACTGGTAAATAAGACAAGGTTCATCCTAACAATACTAACAAAGGACACCAGAACAAAACTAAAACAAATCTATCCTTGGACACCAGAACAGAACTAAAACAAATCGATCCTTTTGTTAATGATTAATAATAAGTAGTAGCTTTTGAATAGTCGCTAAAATTGAGTAATTCTGTTAACTGGCTAACCCACACTAACTAAGGTAACTTACTACGCTTTTGAGATTATGACCATTATAGAGTTTGTACTTCTCTAAGCAGTCAGAGAAAGAATATTGGCTGATTTACCAACTAATAGCGTTGCACGGAAGTCAAAAGTCAAAAGTCAAAAGTTAAAAGTTAAAAAGTAAGATTTTATAAACTCAAAACCTTAACTATACATTAATTTGAGGAAATTATTTGACATTTCAAGTCTGAGACTATTTGTGACACCTTTAAAGTGAATTGGTTAGGAATTACCAATAGACCATATATGTAGAGTTTAAAAACTATAACGTTATAGTTTTTTACTCTATATGTAGTATCTATACATAAGTCCTGTTTGTCTAAGAAAAACCTGCCTCAGCTACGTTGACTATTCAGAATTGTTTAAGCCAACTTTATCCTGTAATCAGGGAGACTCAAACGAGGAACCAATAGAACGGCAGTCATTTGACCACCGTTTTATTAGCATTTACTCCTTTTTATCCCTGTCTAGTTGCTAGATGTATAATATTACTTTCATATACTTGTTTTAACTAATCGCAATGATTATGCTTATGATATAATATAGCCGAACATAAGTTAAATCTAAACTAAATAATTCATAAAAATCCTGGCAAATTTGTTGTTACTGTTTGACATTCAGTAGCAAAATAATACTGCTCTGATAATTATCTATATCATTTATCTAAAATTAATTTAACGTTTAGCGGAGATAGGGAATGGGCGAAAATTGAACTTAAAACCGAAAATATAGCTGAGTATAAATATACAAATATTTTTGTCTACTTACTTAAATATTGTACTACACAAAGATGGTAGTGTATTGTAATTTTTCCAGCAAGAATATAAGCAGTTTTTCAATCGTCATTCACTATTACTATACAAGACTAGCTTGAATTAATTGATAATTGATAATTAATTGATAATTACCTCTGGTTAAAACTGAGAGGATTGAATATAGGGAAATATCCTAGCACTTTTTTCCCTTTAAAAGGGGAGGCTTCAAACCAGAATTATTTAATAATTAATAATTAATAATTAATAATTCGGTAAAAATAATTGAGCAAGTTGGATAAATCTTTATAGCTACCTACTAGAAACATAAATAATTATTACTGAATTAGGTAAATCAGAGTAAAGTTACAGCTAAAATTGAGAAGAGCAAATAGGAGTGTCTATATCTTAATCTTAATCTTAAAAACAAAATCAAATATAGGTTAAAAAAAATAATTTATGCCAAGTAAAAATATACCACAATATTCACTCTTTATTCACTCAGGGAATTTAACTAATATGTAAGCATTCAGGGGTCAGTTAGCCTCCTACAGAGGAGCTGCGCTTTTCATGTCGCGAAGCGAAACAGCCATCAGCTATGAGTTATGAAAGGGAGAATCAAAAGTTATACGAATGAGATTAGTCATCAGCTAACTTTATAACTTTAGTAGTTATTACTTTCAAAAGCTGAATGCTTACACTAATATCAAGGGTGAAGATAAAGATATAAAAGAAAAGATATAAAAGATATTCAATTTGTACTAATCTCTCGACAAGAATTTATGTAGTCAGTTTAACTCTTAACTTAAATACAATGAGGGAAGAAATTGATATGGATAAAAGAGATATTCGTAGTAGGGCAGCAAAAACATTTATGGATAACTTTGAGAAACAACTTAATCTGGCTCTCCAAGAAAATCAAACTGAGGAGAATAATTCAGAACCTGCAAATATACACAAAAAATCCAAAGAAAATGAGCCTGATGAACAATTTAATTTATCAGACTTAGAAGAAGCGATCGCTGATATAGATGAATATATTCAGACAAATAAGAAACACCCACCATCATCTACCTCTGAATAAAAAAATAAATAGATACTACTTTGATTAAGATTGACGTTGACGCTGAACCTCATACAAAATTATAGCTGTACTTATGGCAACATTTAAAGATTCTACCCCATTACTCAAAGGAATCTTGACAGAATAATCAGCCAAATCAATTAAATCTCTTGAAATACCAGAACCTTCATTTCCCATAACTATTAGTGTAGGTTTTCGTAAGTCTATTTGCCAATAGTTAATAGTTGAGTTGGGAACTGTCGCTAAAACTTGCAGACCTTGACTTTGTAATTGTAATACTTCAGTCTTTAGGTTTTCAGATATTGCCTTATGTAAATTAAACCATTCCCCGGCTGATGACCGAACTACTTTCGGATGATACAAGTCTACACTATCTCTACTCACAAATAAGCCATCTATATTTGTTGCTGTAGCTGTCCTAATTATAGTTCCCAAATTACCAGGGTCTTGTATTTTATCTAGAGCAATTCCCAAGGTCTTAATCTTCAGAAAATTTGTCTCGCTCTGTGGTGCTATAGCCACTACTCCATCAGGATTAACTGTAGTAGCTAGGGATTGAATAACCCTGGCACTTACCAATTCTATCCTTTGTGCTTTTTGAGATACTAATTCACACAAAGATTTATGTTTTTCTTGCCATTTAGGTGTATAACAGACAGTTATAAGAGGATAATCTCTCCTACAAGCTTCTTCTAAGAGATGAGTTCCTTCAACTAGAAATAATTGCTGTTCCCGCCTCCCTTTTGATTGGTGAAGTTGGCGGATTTCCTTTATCAAAGGATTTTGCAAACTCGTCAGCACTGTTAATATTTAATCTCCTATTTAGGGTCTACTGAAAAACTATTAGGCATCAGGATAGGAAACAGGCAAAGGGCAACAGGAAAATTTTTTATCATTCTGTTAACTCCATTTCGTTACTTCTGTATCTTCTAAAAATTTATTTAGGGCTTGCTGATTAACTCTCAAAGGATTTACAGATAAAGGCTTTAGCTTTTTTAGAGGGAAAAAAATGCCAGCTTTTCGGTTGCTCAAGTTCAAAATATGAGGATTTTGAGTAGACAAAGGCGGAAAAATCAAGGGAGAAAATATCCGACTACCTCCTCTATAATTCCCATTTCTCCTGTACGTCGGCAATCCGACGGCTCCCCTACGACTCCTGACTCCTACCCTCACTCAGAAGAATTTTTCAGTAAACCCTAATTTAGTGCGTGATATTATAAGAAATCTGAACTTGCAGCGAGCAAGGTTTAATCATACTAAGTTATCTTGGTAGCTAATGATTTGAATTTTATTTAGCTAGCTCTATTTAGCATTTCTATTTAACAACTAAAACACGATTTAGATACTTCTTATGTAATTAAAATTATGGAGATATTCTACTAAATTTGGTGATCAAATTCGGCGTTGCTGAAGCAAGGGATGAATCTTGGCAAAAAAGGTAAATCCTATCTTTTACTTCCTCTTTAATCTAAAACTATAATTTATACCATAATCTATGCAACACTCCCCACACTCTCCACAGTCATTCATCTCACAAATATACAATGTCTAAAACCCTACTTAAAATTAAGGTAAGACAGAGGGTAAAAGGAAGAATAATTTCAGGGTAAATTGGAAAAAAGAAAGTTTGAGAATATGATTTGGTATTATCCAATTTTCCCTCATATTTTGTTATATTTTCCTTTTTCCTAGCCATTCAGTTTTTACAACTCATTTGAGTTTGAAGTACCTCAACTCAACTTTATTTAGGTATTTCTTTTTGTCTTTTTAGGTTTATCTGTTTAGGTGCATACTTAAATACCAAATACCAATCTATAGTTTAAAGATAGAATGCGGAACCCGGGACTTGAACCCGGAAGTCCTTGCGAACACTAGAACCTGAATCTAGCGCGTCTACCAATTCCGCCAGTTCCGCTAAGTGACAATTTTTTATTATTGCTTATCTATTCAAATTTGTCAATTACTCCGAATTAACTTCATTTTCCTATGTTTTTTGATAAGTAAAAATGATTGAAATATAGATTATATTTGTAATTTTAAATATTTGCAATTGTTATATAACTTAATAAAAAGCAGCTTATTGAGAATATTATCATTTATTTTTACCTATTTACGTTATTTGACAGATTTGGTACAACAGTGTACATTAGTGTATAATCTTGCAGCTAATTCTAACTTTATCTAAATTAAACATCTATAAATCCCTTGATACCGTAAAATTCAACTACATAATAGCTATTTCAAAAGTCATAAATAGTTTTTTTAGTTAATCAAGCTTAACAATTGTCTAAACAGTATTTGACAAAATAAAGCTTTGATGATACCTAAAACTAAAGGCTTGATTCAGTTTTTCTGTAGTGGTTTGTAAGAGAACAAATTTTACTTAGATAGAGCGCAATTAAACTAGCTAGTGGAACTTTAAGATATTTGAACAAGAAAATGGCTGAAAACTATACAGAATATTGACAGAATATTGGAAGTACATCAACTAGCTAGAAACAGATCAAAATCCAGAGAGTATTTTGGAAATATTGACTGTTAATTTGAGAACCCAAGTATTTCCAAGTATTTAATTTGAGATTTAGTATACCTGAGAATATCAGCTAATGTTCTTTTATGTAAATCATAGAAGATTCCTTTTCCCAAAAAATTCGATACTTTTTCTCGTTCTAATAAATAGAAACCTTTCTGTCATAGGGATTTATTAGGATAGCAAACGTCAAAAATGACTTCCATTTTTTCTTTCCAACTACATTATTTATTTCTATTCCTAACGAATGTTTATTTAAACAAAATTGTTTTTTATAAAAATAAATTAGATTGAAGTTTTCACCATATTTACTCCCTTCCAGAACAATATAGCAATCCTAAATAGGTTGTAACAGATATAATAGTAATAATAACATCTCCAATAAAAAGATAAAATAATGAATATTATAGATGAACTAGATGATTTTATCAGTCAGACATGCATAGGCAAAAGAAATAACAAGAGCCTTGGCGGTAAAAATGATTTTGTTGGGAAAATCATACCATGAAGTCAAAGAATTATTAAAGGTTTCTCATAGTTTTATTAGCCAATGGAAAAACCAAGCACTTTTTCATGGCGTAGAAAGTTTAAAGCTTCAATATCAAGGAAAACAAGGTTACTTAAAGCCACAAGAAAAAGAGAAAACAATTGACTGGTTGAGAGAACAAGATTATCTGAGATGATCAGACAATTCTAACTATTTACAGAAGGAATATAAAGTGGTTTTTGAGTCCAATCAAAGTTATTATAGCTTACTCAAGGAAGCAGAAATAACTTGGAAAAAAACTCAAAAAAATAATCTAGCTAAAAATGATAAATTAGTGAAAGTAAAAAAAAAAGAAATAGAAGAATTGTTGGCTAAATGGCAACCAGAAATAGAAGCTGGAAACATTGCAGTGTTTATGATTGACGAATATCATTTGCTATGGGGCGACATCTTAAGTTATGCTTGGGGAAGAACAGACACAAGAAGAGAAATTCCCATAAAAAATCAAAAGGAAAGACAGACTTATTATGGAGCATTAGATGATCAAATCAAAGAATTTATTGTTCAAGAATATAGATGTGGAAATACGGAAAATACTATTGAAGAATGTTAAATATTTGCAATAAAAAAGACCAGGAAAAAGATTGGCAATATTTTGGGATGGAGTAACTTATCATAGTTCTTAATAATTTCGAGAATATTTGATAGCAATTAATCAAGAAAAACCCGAAGAAAAATGGTTGATAAATTGTACAAAATTTGCCCCGAATGCCCCGGAACAAAATCCAGTAGAAGATATTTGGTTACAAACCAAAAATTTCATCAGACAATTTTATCATCTTTGTAGTTCTTTTAAAATAGTTAAGTGGATATTTAAGTTTTTTGCAGATGGTCAAATATTTGACTTTCCTAAACTTTTTCAGTATGGAATTTTGCCACAACCTATTTAGGACTGCTATATTGTTATACCTCAAGTGTTCTTAGTACAGATATGCCTATGCTAGTTCCTGCAGCTTTAGGAATATGATTAACGAAGTCAAAAGTCAGAAGTTGTTTTTATAACGGGGATTTTCGACAACCCTCCAAAAACATTTCGCCATTTAGGCGGAGTTTTAGACCCAGTTATTTTGACCAATATAAATCAAGCATTCTCAGAAATAATCATTTTGCTAGTCTTCGGAAACTATAAATTTATATAAAATACTAAAATATTTGCTATATATTCTTGACATCAGGAGGCAGGGAAATTACGAATGATATATATTAACTTTATGCCTGTAATCTTTAAAAACATTGCTAAACCTTACTAATTACTTAATAATTCAAGTTTTGAACTAATTGTAATATTAGTTTTATTACATGGTATTATCATGGTGTATGCAGTCAATTACTAAGTACAAATTTATTCTTAATAAAAAATCATCAGTATCTAGTCTTCAAACATAGTTTTGATTACTTTAGATCGGGAAATACTTCTTGGACAGCAGGATGAACCAAAACATGGTCTTTAACATTCAATCCCTTAGCCAATGCTGGGTTCATTTCTAAAGCTTTACTACCATAGTTAGCTAATTGTAATACATAAGGCAAAGTGCTATTATTTAGTGCTTGAGTAGCTGTCCAGGGAACTGCCCCAGGCATATTAGGCACTCCATAATGTACGACACCTAATTCCACATAAGTAGGATTTGTATGAGAAGTAGGATGTAGAGTTTCCACACAACCACCTTGATCCACAGCTACATCAATAATCACAGAGCCAGAACGCATCTGTCCTACTAAACTTTTAGGAACTAATACTGGAGAACGACGACCAGGAACCAAAACTGCTCCTACAAGTAAATCACAATTTCTTACTGCTGCTTCTATAGCAGAAGAACTACTATATAGTAACTCTACCCTTGAACCAAATAGAGTCTCCAAATAAGCCAACCTTTCCAAACTAATATCCAAAATTTGTACTCTTGCGCCCAACCCAACAGCAATCTTAGCTGCCTCCGTACCAACTACCCCTCCTCCTAAAATTACAACCTTGCCAGGAGTAACACCAGGAACTCCACCCAATAGAACACCTCTACCACCTTGTTGCCTTTCTAAAAATCTTGCCCCAAACTGTACAGACAAACGTCCAGCTATTATACTCATAGGAGTTAACAAAGGTAATCTTTTGTCCGATAGTTCTACCGTTTCATAGGCGATCGCCATCACACCACTTTCAATCAACCTTTCGGTTAACTTCCGATCCGCAGCTAAATGTAAATAAGTAAATAATAGTTGTCCTGATTTGAGAAATTCATACTCTGATGATAAAGGTTCCTTAACCTTAACTATCATTTCACAATTCCAAACTTCTCTAGTATCTGATATAATATTTCCCCCTGCTTGAAGATAATCATCATCACTAAAGCCTGCACCTAATCCGGCTTCTGTTTCTATGAAAACCTGGTGACCAGTTTCAATACAGACCCTGACACTTGCAGGAGTTAGTCCTACACGGAACTCTTGATCCTTAATTTCTTTTGGGATACCTATTTTCATCTATCATCTCCATTTATGTACTAGGGAATTATATTTTTCACCACTTTACTCTAACTTAAAATCAATTAGCTATATGGCTTATAGAACCCCTAAAGGGATATATTTAAAAACAGAGGAGGGAGATGGGGAGATGGGGAGATGGGGAGATGGGGAGATGGGATGTATTAGATATCTCCCACTCATCCAATCATCAAATCAATTATTACCCATTTTTTATCAATTACTTTTCCCTCCAACCTATTTTCTGGAGATACGCTTAGGGGTTCTATAGATAGCAGTCTCTAAGGAAATAGCCAAAAATAAATTATCTAATTTAAAGAACTATACCTGGTAAAGTTTCGCTGCCTAATTTCCCTACGACCTACGGACGTTGCAGACAACATCTCTACAACCTATCCCACTATTGTAAAAATGCTTATTTACTTAGGGCTTGCTGAAAAAGTCTTTTTGCGCTTGGCAGGGAGTAGGGAGTAGGAGTAGGTAGGGACGTTGCATAAGGGCGTCCTTACAGAGTCAAGAGGAATCAGGAGTTATAGAAAACTTACTCGGAAAAATTATCTCTTAACTTGGGTGCCCCTACCTTGATACTAACTTTTTTAGCCTGATCAGGCTAAAATCTGGTACTTTTTCACCACTTAAAAAGCCTACAACCTTTATCTGTAAATGCTTTGATATTTAATCAGCAAACCCTACTTAAGTAAAATTTTCCTGAAAAGCTGGATTTTTCGTTTTTATCTTTAACAATATTTAGGCTTTTCAGCAGAAATATTATTAGTGGGATAGGTTCTACCTAGTTTTTATATTTAATTGAGAGTAATTGTATATTTTTTTTTAAGTCTCTAACTGCAACACCTACAATTTTTCCGGAGCTGTCTAAATTTTCTTGGCAACTTAGATTAAGAAAAATAATTTGTCAACCCCTAGACATTTGTTGACTTTCCAGTACAATCAAAAGCAAAAATTAAAATCAATAACTTAGGACATTGAGGGAGGATAGAGCCATCAATCAACAATTACATTCAATAGGAGAAACCGAGAAGCAAAATTTATCCCCTGTAAATCAGTCAATACTGAAAATTTGGGGTCCTTCTCGTTTACAAGGAAATATTAATATTAGTGGTGCTAAAAATTCAGCACTTCCTGCAATGGCAGCAACACTACTTTCTTCAGGGGTTTGTCGTTTACGTCAAATCCCACGTCTAGCAGATATTAACACAATGGGAAAAGTTTTATCTGCGCTGGGAGCAAAAATAAAACAAAATGGTAATACTTTAGATATAGATGCGAGTAATCTAGATAATCCTGAAGCTCCTTATGAATTAGTGAGAAAGTTGCGTGCCAGCTTTTTTGCTATAGGTCCTATTTTGGCTAGACTGGGAGTTGCTCGTGTCCCACTACCAGGTGGATGTGCTATTGGTGCTAGACCTGTTGACCTTCATGTTAGAGGTTTACAAGCTCTAGGAGCAGAAGTTCATATTGAACATGGTATGGTTAACGCTTATATCAGTGGTAGTAAAAAAAAGTTACAAGGGGCTAAAATTTATCTTGACTATCCTAGTGTTGGGGCGACTGAAACTTTAATGATGGCTGCTACCTTGGCTGAAGGAGAAACAATCATTGAAAATGCAGCTCAAGAACCTGAAGTAGAAGACTTGGCTAATCTATGTATAGCTATGGGTGCTAATATTTTTGGTGCAGGTACAAAGACTATAGTAATATCTGGAGTACCAAAGCTACATTCAGTAGATTATACTATTATTCCTGATAGAATAGAAGCTGGTACATTTTTAATAGCTGGGGCAATTACTAATTCAGAGATAACTATTTCACCAGTAGTGCCTAAACATTTGAGTGCGGTTATTTCTAAACTTCAGTCAGTAGGAGTAGAAATTATACAGGAAAAATTTGATAGTTTACGCATTTTACCTGGTGAAATATTGAAATCTACTGATATTGATACTCAACCATACCCTGGTTTTCCTACAGATATGCAAGCCCCATTTATGGCTTTGCTAAGTGTCTGTTCTGGCAGTAGTTCTGTTACAGAGACAGTATTTGAGAATCGTATGCGTCATGTTTCGGAACTAAATAGAATGGGTGCTAATATTAGGGTCAAAGGAAATCATGCGATTGTCCAAGGAGTACCTAAGTTATCTGCTGCTCCAGTAATTGGGACTGACCTGAGAGCGTCTGCCGCCTTGATTTTAGCAGCCTTGGCAGCAGAGGGGGAAACAACATTTCAGGGTCTACAACACCTTAATCGAGGCTACGAGGAAATAGAAATTAAATTGCAAAAATTAGGAGCAAAATTGCAGAGGGTAGACCAAGTTAAAGAAAATGAAATTTCCCCTGCTTCTGTCTAAAAAAATAGGGCTATTTCATTCTAGATATGGGCAATGAATTTACTGCCTTTTAGCCATCAGAAGTTCAAATTTAGTAAGGTTGAAATTACCCATTTTTGTGAACACACAAAAATATACTTTTGAGAATGAAATAACCCTAATTTATACCATTTTTATGTGAAGCTGCACAGAGTTATAAAATTTATCAAATTCTCTGTATTTATCTACGGTCAACTCTGATTAAAGTTTTATTCTATGCAACTTCATATTAATTTTGTATTAGAAGATAAGTAGGTAGAAAAAATTATTTGTGTATTTACTAATCGGCTATATTGCGTTTAACTCTTACCTATTGACTATTGCCTACCACCGCCAAAATATTAAATTAATTCTGTCCAGATACTTACTCCTTGCTTTGAAAAATTTTTAGAAATTTTTTTTCAAACTTATCCTAATGAAATACACATTATTTACCTAGATAAAGGGTGTGTATATCTAGGGAATAACTTATCTATTCCTAATAATCTTATTTTACTATTTCAACCTCCCTATTGCCCAGAAGTTAATCCCATTGAAAAAATTTGGCAAGAGATCAAAAAATTATTGAAAAATCCTGTCTTTGATTCGTTGGATTTATTACAAAAAATCTTGAGAAATATATTAGCTGGATTTAGTCAAAAATACATCGCTTCTATTACAGAATATGATTTTATTCTTGAGGAATTATCTGTAGCCGTACTTGAGGAAGTTTGTATTATTTATATAGAAGCCATTTGGTATCTTGACAAAGGTAAAGCTAATAGCTCGTTAATTATTAATTATTCGGTAAGTTCTGAAGAAAAATGACATTTGTTCACCTCAAACCATAAAGATAGAAGCCATAAATTTAGTTTTGGATACTTGAATGAATTTAACTTCAAAATCAACTGAATTTTAACCACTTTGTTGATTAAAAGCAGACCATGAAAAAGTTAGAATCAATTTTCTCACAAATATAACCCTCAGTGGGAATCTCTGTGAATAGAAAATTGCACCTGGATAATTAATTTATCAAAGTAAAAATGAAAGAAATTTTTGAAATGTAATTGTTGGGTTGTCTATATTTGACCAAAAAATCAGGTCAATACCCTCACCTTTTAAGGGGATGAAAAAAAATTAACTTCAATATCTCCAGGCTCTCTCTTCAGCCAGACTTACTAATAACTGATAACTGAAATGACTGGACTTGTATTAACTAGAGCTTGCTGATTTAAAGATCAAAGCATTGACAGATAAAGGTAAGTGCCTTTTTGGGTCGAAAAAAGTGCAAGAAGTTCGGTCTCTAGAGCTGCAAAAAGTTAGTATTTAGAGCAGACAAGGGCAGAAAAATCAAGGCACAATTCTTCCTCCTACCACCTCTATAATTCCCATTTCTCCTGACTCCTATACGGGCGATTCACGTTTCGCCCCTACTGATTCCTAACTCCTGACTCCTACCCTGACCATACATACTTTTTTAGCAAACCCTAACTATCTAAGATGCAAAATATTTTTATATTTGATTGTGCTAATATATAATTGATATGCTTAGACTGAAGCAAATATGGCTTTGACAACAACACAACTAATTGGTTTAAAAGCCAATCATTTTCGGCATCCCTTAGATTTAGAGGCAACAAATGCTTTAAAGCAACTTCCTGGTATAGACTTGTTAGTTAGACAGTTGCTAGGTCCATTAGGTGAGCAATTTTTCTATATGGAAAATATTGCATCTAGTGTTCTAGTGAGTGAAGCACAATTGCCAAATTTACATAAAACACTATTAGATGCTTGTCAAGCACTCGACCTAGAACCACCCCAATTATACGTTCGTCAACATCCTGTGCCTAATGCTTATACATTTGCTATGCGAGGGAAGCAACCTTTTATTGTTGTTCATACATCTTTGATAGAGTTGCTCAACTTAGAGGAAATCCAAGCAGTATTAGGTCACGAACTAGGACATCTCAAATGTGAGCATGGAGTATATCTCACCTTAGGTAATTTAATTGTACTTGCTGCTGGACAAATTTCGACATGGGGTGGTATAATAGCTCAAAGCTTACAAAGCCAAATACTAGAATGGTTAAGGTGTGCCGAATTTAGTTGTGATCGTGCAGCACTTCTGGCCACACAAGATCCTAAAGTAGTTGCATCAGTTTTGATGAAGCTAGCTGGTGGTTCTCCAACCATATCACCAAAACTTAATGTTGATGCTTTTTTAGCCCAGGCAAGAGCTTACAATGAATTTAGTAATACAGAATTGGGTGAAGTTTTAAGAGAACTTCAAACAGCCCAGTTAAGTCATCCATTGCCTGTATTGAGAGCTAAAGAAATTGACAGATGGGCAAGTAGCAAAAAATATCAGGATCTGTTGCAAAGTTTAGCAAGAGATGTGTACAATAAAAAAAGTAAGGGCGGGTGGCGAAATTGGTAGACGCACCACACTCAAAATGTGGCGACTTCGGTCGTGAGAGTTCGAGTCTCTCTCCGCCCATAGTAATTTATTTGAGAATTGTATATTCAAGGATAATAATATGGCGAAACTAAAAAGATGGGAATCTCCCCGTCAACAAGGGAGAAATATTAAAGGCAAAGGGGGAACTGCAAGGTTAAGACAAATCAAAAAGCAGCAAAAAATACTTAGAAAAAAATTAGACAGTCAAGAAAAAGGGAACCATGGTTCCTTTTTTTTATTTGTTTGCTAGGTTGGCGACTGCCTGAATAGTATTCAAATTTTCGCTATTGTTATATCTTTGAGCTTGTATATTAGGACAAACAGTCTCTCTTACCTGATTAGTTGATGGCTCCTCTTGCCAATGCTGAAGAATTTCTTGTAACTCTCCTTTTAAGTTTTCCAATGCTTCTATCTGAGAAGTAATTTCCTGGACTTTACTGGCTAATTTTTGCTTAACCTCTCTACAGGGTAGTTCACCTCGATCTCTAATGACCAAGATTTCCGAAATTTCCCTTAAGCTCAAACCTAAAGATTTTGCTCGTTTAATAAAACTCAGTCTGCCAAGCACCGACTCTTCAAACAAGCGATAACCAGATTGAGAACGTTCTACAGAAGGTTTTAGTAAACCCATATCCTCATAGTAGCGGATAGTCTTAATTGGCAAACCACTAACAGCAGCAACTTGTCCTATTTTCATGGAGGATAAATTATTTCTGAGTTATGGAAAATGCTTTTTATTTCTATTGAGAATTGGTAGTTGTGGACGAGATGAATTGGGAGGCAGATAATATTCTGGAACAGGAGTAGCTTGGTCAAAATGAGAACGCTTTAGGAAGCAGAAACGCAATATGATTGCCACTCCTACTGTTCCCATCCCTAGACCAAATAAAGACCAACTTGAACCAACACCACCAATTACAGCATCAACAGCTCCTACTGTGACTATAAAGCTTACTACTGGATCTTTTCGATAAGCTATTTTCAGGATTCTTGGCCATAAAGCGTTCATCATAAGTTTAATTTAATGTCATCTAGACTTTCAGTATATTTTGTTCTGCTCAAGGGAATTAAGTTAAGAATCTTAGTCTCTTAATCTTAGTTATGTTAACTTAATTAACTATACTTCCATCTGAAACTTGAAATCCGTACATTAGTTTTGATTTTATCTCAACATTGTTTTAATATCCTCACCCTCTGGCCAATGAACTATTGTATGTATGGCACAACCAATCTATATTGGGGTTTCACAAAAGTATGAATTTTTCAACTAAATGGGATTAGTTCTGATCTTCACATTAACAATATTTTATCCATATAATGCAATTATCAAAGATAATGCTCCTAAATAATATTGGCTATGTTTTCACTAGCAGTGGCTCAGAGAATAGGAATTTAATCTATAATATTCTCAATTTATCAAGGTATTAGACATTTTCTCTTATTCCTAAGATTTAGGAATTTTTCAGGGTTTTAAATTTATATAACTATTTGACCGATAATTAAAATCAGCTACTTAATATCAATATATCAATTATAAGGATTCAAACCACTGAAGTTCTTGGAAGTTATATCTAGAATTTTCTAATATTGTCAAACTCATGGTGGTGCATCAGCAAAGTGTGGGATAAGTAAGTATGGCTGGCCAATCTAATCTAAAAGGACTGATATATAAATGTTAAGCGGATTTTGTGAGCGAAAAAAGTGCCAATTTTTCAACCTTTAAGACTAAAAAGTTAGGACGGATGGCAGACTTGCACAATAAATATACAGCTACAATTATTCCTCCTCCTACTTTTGGACCTACTTCCTAATTTCGGACGTCTTCCCACACTTCCCACACTCCCCACACTTGCTTGAGGCACTACCAAACTCATTAAAGGCATCTCAGTTCTCTTTGATCTCTCGCTTAAAACACAAAGGTTTTCAAACTACCCCAAATTTTCATTACAGTAAAGGTGAATTAATTGCTACAGATAATTAATTCTTGATTTTTCTAAATATTGTGCATTATTATGAAATTTTGGCAAGTGATATAGAAGTTGTTGGTAGAGTTTATCAGAATACTGTAGCTGACCAACAACAATCCTTTAAAATATTTGAGGTATACTCTGGGTTCAATCTCTATTATAATATTTATCTCAAATAACTAGATAGATATTAAATCCTAATTGAGACCTAACCAAGAGAGTAAACCTTCTCCAGTAAAGTATTCAATTGCTAAAGTCAACACAAAGCCAATCATCGCGGCTCTACCATTCAGACGTTCTGCATATTGGTTGAATCCGAACTTTGGCTCGTCTAAATTAGGTGTAGTAGTAGGTTGTGGTTGTGTCATCATAAATTGGCCTCAAATTTAATAGTGTTTCTAGATAGAGTTGTTTCTTTACAATTCTTAAATATATTCTAAAAGCAGTTGACCGAACGTCAACTATATTTGTGCAAAAATTTTAGAGAAGTGACAATATACAAGCAAAAGAAATTATGTCAAATTCATCAGACTCCCCTTCTTCCTTACCACCCGCAGTTGAACAGGTGGCAAAGGTCCTCCGATTAGGCGGATGGATTTGCTTTTGGGTACAACTTGTGCTAGGGACAGTTTCAGGCTTTATTTTTCTTTTTGCTGTAAGTATTTTAGGCCAGAAGACGGGATCAGGTACAGGAAGTGGATTATTCTTTGCAGTTTGTGGTCTTGTGGTACTAGGATTCAGCATATTCTTGTCATTTCGTTACACTCGTTTGGCAAGGCAATTGCGATCGCCTACACCTTCTTTAAGGCCAAGTAGGGCAGATACAACTCAACAAGTAAAAAGGACTTTAATTACTAATTTGGTTGGAATGACCCTAAATTTATTAGGAGCAGAAGCAATTGGAGGTATTTTATTGGGGGAATCATTAGTTAGTGGATCTTTTACGTTCAACCCTACACAACTAGAAAAATTTACACTAGATATTTTTATAGTATTGGGTAATACTCACATAATTGTGGCTCATTTTGTCGGAATTGTAGTGGGACTATTTTTGCTTGACCGGGTTTACAAGTAGTTAAGTTGGTAGTAGAAAAAGTTTTGGTAGTCCTAAATAATAATGGTAGAAGGGGACGATCAATGGCTAGCACTGGAAAAGTAAGTTCCAGTGTGTATCACATTAAGAGTAATTAGAATGCAGCACGCTACCTTGCTAATTAGTAGATTAAACTATTAGTGAAAAAAATATTCTAGAAAAGCTGTCGTAGAAGGAAAAAGCTTTAAGCGAGAATTATAGTTAAAACTATTGCGCAACATATTAAGAAAAATTTATATCCTAAATTCAGCGCTTCAAAACGTAGTATAGAAGGTCGGGAGTCAGGAGTCAGAAGGAAATGCGAGTTATCAATTATTGGAATAAGTTAAGTATTTATAGTTAATGTTTTCCTGATGATTTTACTTTGATGAGGCTAATTTTGATTTAGGCTAATTAAAGATAAGATGATTTACAGATTATAAATACTTGTATATTTGATGTTTTTTTGTACTACTTTTAATTCTACACATTGACTTACGAAATGTGAATTATACCAATTTCATGAAATAGCCACTATAGCAATATTTTATCAGGATTCAGGCAGGGGAAACATCGGATTGGCGAGGTATAGGAAGACCGAGTCAGGAAGTAAGAATTGATAATATTTATTTTTCTGAGATTCAGCAATTAATAATGTTCATGTGACGAGGTGCCGTTTGCGCAGCATGACCTAGGAATACAATTAATAATTAATAATTACCCTCGACTAAATAATTAACAATTTTCATGTCGGCGACAGCCGATACAATTAATAATTAATAATTATCTAGAGTGGAAAATTCATAATTTATAATAGATTATCTCATGGTTCTTTATGGCGTATAAATTATTAATTACAATGGTAGGGGAGGCTTCAAGGCGTGAATTGTTGAATGAATAATTGACTATGAACTCTTAATTATTAACTATTACCGAATAATTATTAATTATTAATTATTCGGTAAAACTTTTCCATGATTGACTCAAAAAAAGTTTTATAGCAATTCTCAAAAAGGGTGAGGTACAAAATTTTAGGTTTGAGGGAACACTTAACTGGGAACAAGGAACAAAAAGACAAAAAGACAAAAATACAACTGTACCTCATAAGCTTGGGAAACGCTATATAGGTATAGTCTCATATTTTTTCTCTCCAAGGGATAATTTGATTTTTACTCTCTATGTCGGCAGCAAATTTACTAAAACTTTTGTAATCATTTTACTGTAAATATCTAGGCATGAATTTGGTATTAGATATCTGCACAAAATAAATAACCTTTTTCTAAAGTCATTAAAGTCTTTTTTGGGAATATAACAGTCCTATTTTATTTGTGTATAAAAACCTTAAGGCTATTTAGGGAAAAGGGAACAGGGAAAACTTAACTTTGAACAGGCGGGAGTTTCAGGTTTTTTATCTACTTTTTGATTACCCGCAACTTATGGGCAGATTGCTATATAATCATGACTTATACCAGTTTTAAAAAAGAATATTACGAATAATAAGAGGGATTGTGCATACTTTATAGGGATGTCCTTTTGACTAAAAAGATGATTTATGAACTTAGAAATAGTATCAAAGCTATTCCCATACGACTCCTGACTCCTGTCTCCTGACTCCTAAAAAATTCCCTAGGTATTTGTAGCAAACATTGATCAAATTGGTATTACGCAGAGGTACTATATATAGAGTTCAACAACTATAACGTTATAGTTTTGAACGCTATATACATGGTATTTGCGTAAGTTATAATAATATATGTTCATAAGAAAAATTTTCTCTACAAAAAGAAACTCAAGCAGTCAGAAAATTCTACAAATAACAAAAATTAAAGCACTTTTGAGGATAGTGAAGTAACGTTTCATTTTAATCTGTGTTCCCTGTTCCCTAAAATCCTAAAACTTTGTATCTCACCAACGTGAAAACTGCTGTAAATATTCATAGTTATTAATCCGGAATTACAACTAACTCACAGAATAAATTACTTAGATTACTCCTATTAAGTATAAATAAAACTAAAACTATAATCATGGAATTAAAACCTGCATCTAGCCATAGTTTTTCCGGACATATTCCCATAGAAATAGATAGAGATAGTTGGCGTTTCGGCTGTCGCCGACATGACAGGCGGAGCCTAGTGGCAGCTATATCACTACCTACTAATATCGAAGCCGAAATCCAAACTAGCGAAGTTTACAGTCTTATGTTGAGAAACTTAAAAACTACCCTAGAAGAAGCAGTCGCTGAAACCGAAGCTCAAATTAAAGTATTAGGATCTGAAGCAATTAAACTCACCCTCAAAAACTTAACTAGAACATTAATACCAGACAAAAAAGATTCTTCGACAAACCTAACTTCCTCTCAACCTAACAACATAGATGAGCAGGAAAAAAATACTCTTTCTCAACAGAAATATCAGGAAAAATTAATCCCTAAAAATCCAAATCAGGTTCAAGAAAAAATAAGTACAAACCTAAGCAGTGCTATAGAAACAGAAACTCCAAATGAATCAATAGTCGTATCTATAAATTCCGATAATACAGATGAGCAAGAAAAAAATACTCTTTCTCAACAGAAATATCAGGAAAAATTAATCCCTAAAAATCCAAATCAGGTTCAAGAAAAAATAAGTACAAACCTAAGCAGTGCTATAGAAACAGAAACTCCAAATGAATCAATAGTCGTATCTATAAATTCCGATAATACAGATGAGCAAGAAAAAAATACTCTTTCTCAACAGAAATATCAGGAAAAATTAATCCCTAAAAATCCAAATCAGGTTCAAGAAAAAATAAGTACAAACCTAAG
>NZ_JBNHEQ010000155.1:243-19282 GCF_050016015.1 Dapis hubbardiae BLCC-M172 | reverse complement strand
TATAGTCATTTAACTTTAGATTCAGACAAAGCTTTATTGCTATGAGGAAGTTTCATACGAAAAAATGTCTCATTTTTAAGTTAAACTTTTTAAGTTAAACTACTATATATTCCGCTAAAGTCCAACTACGAAGCTCTAATTTCAAGTAAGAAACTGTTTGAGAAGTATTGCAGCGAACTGATGAATCCTAAAAACCTAACCCCCTTGCCCCCATTCCCTTGTAGGGAAGGGGGGGTCAGAGCCTCTCTCCTCGTAGGAGAGAGGTTTTTGTGAGGCTTCTAAACTTCAACACCTGTTTCTGTTTCTTTTTCTGCTTCAGATAAAACCACAACTTCTACATCTGATTCTTGATTTTGTGTCGCAGCAGTATGAGGACTTTGAAGACTTTGATAAGCTTCTGGATGTTGACAAGCAGCCATAGTTTTAACGTGTTCATTTTCATCATCTCTAATATTCACGAACACATCATATAAATTGTCAACTTGAGGACGACGAGACTGAGGAACCCTAGTCGTTTGAAACTCATCAAACATATAAAGATCGCCGTCACGATAATACTTAATGGCAACTTCTGGCGCTGTTGTTTCTTTCAATTCCGCTTCATTTTCAGTTAAGAAACTATCATAAGTATGAAAAGCGTGCTTTTCTACTTCTTCCATAAAAAAGTAAGCTTGACTGGGAGCTACCGCATATAACAATGCAATGATCCAATAGTAAATTAAACCCACTGTTTGAGCGAGAATACGATCGCCCCAATAATTACCTCCTCCTAATGCTTCCATAATTAGTAGGTGGTTCATTTCATTCCAACTTTCGGCAAAGTGAACTTTTAACCAGTCTGCTTTTCGCCACAAACCAAGAGTTTCGTAAAAATGTAAAACTGAAGTGTAAGCAAAGTAAGGAACTCTAGCAATTGTTTCTAATACATAAAAACGTGGATAGGGGCGATCGCGATATAATACGTCAATTACAAAGACTATAATATTGACTAATAATTTAACCATCTATTTATTTTCCTCCAAAGGTAAGTAGAAAAACTTCCTGATACTTGACTTTTGTTTCTCTACTTTTTAGAGTTTAATCTTCCATTCTATTTTTGAACTGTCATTAAATATACTAAATCTTATTTTTTTTTAATAATTTGACTTAAAAAAAGTCCAAGAAAATTATATCTAAAACAGGGCTAATTTTTTGAAAATTATAACTGACTTTGTACTTTTGAATGGTAATTATGCTACAGAATAATTATTAATTGTTGACGGGAAAAATTTAAACATTTAATTTGCATATAGAGTGAATATTTTTAGATGTTTAAAGTTGCCTTTATTTCTAATCAAACTAAGCAAAAAATCATAGAATCTTTTTGAGAAAATATTCAACTTTATACCAATTACCAAAAGTAATGCTTTATATCATGTCCGGTTGAAGAGTTATAATTAGAGCTTCGTAGTAAAGCTCTAGCCCGAACTATAAGATAGGGCTAGCAGCTCTACTACAAACAAAAATTTTTTTATCACTAATTATCCGGACATAATATTACTTGATTCAAACTTCATTTATTAAGTAATTATATCAAAGACGGTAGTATCGGTATAAAAAAGCAGAGAAACCCGGTTTGTATCAAATGCCCTTGTAGGGAAGTTGCATGCAACCTCCCTACAATTTAACTCCCACAAACCCGGTTTATTGTTACTCCAAACCAAGCGGACTTGATATTATTTTAATATAATAACTTTTTTGCTGATTTTAGGTAATTTAATGTTAATTATTCTTGATTTTTTATTCTCCCCCACTCCCCCACTCCCCCACTCCCCTACTCCCCTACTTCCCTACTTCCCTACTCTGAAATAGATAAAGTTTTTGATAAATGGTATAAGTCCTAAGTAATTTGAAATAAACCAAATTTTTAGAAAAATCATTGTATTTGTTGCAAGTCATCTATCTTAGCTTTGATGTCTTTATTTTGGAGATTGTTGTAGTGTCTCTCAAGTAAAGAAATATCTTCTGGTTCCCAATTCACCTTTTTCACCAATTTTTTAATCTGTGCTTTCAATTCAGGGCGCAGGTATTCTAGATTTTGAGTGTCTGTCCAAGCATCAGCAAAAATCTCCAAAACTTTTTTGCCCTCTTCTCTGCTAACAGATCGTTCCTCGCCAAAATTATCTATTTGATTAGGATATCGTTTTGGTGAACCCAACCATTGAATTAAAGTAATGCTATTAGAGTCTCCTCCAGTTGTAAAGTAAGCGAGAAAACGAAGTTCTGCTTCTTGCTCTCTGTTTCTATGAGTTGCATTCAAAATTTGTAAAATCTGCTGAGTATTAAATTTTCCCATCTGAGCTAGTGCCTTTACTGTTGCTTCACGAACCTCTGAATCTTTATCCTTTAACAACTGCAACAATTGGGGCATTAATTCTTTAGCCTCTGAACCGATATTACCGACTGCCCTTACTGCTTCAGCACGAACACGCTCATCTTCATCGCCGAATAACTGCTGCAACTGGGGAACAAATTGTTTAGCCTCCGACCCCAAATTGCCCACTACCGATGCTGCTTCTTTACGAACAAACTCATCTTCATCGCTGAATAACTGCTGCAACTGAGGCATCAATTCTTTCGCCTCCGCACCCAAATTGCCCACTGCTCTTGCTGCTGCAGCACGAACACGCTCATCTTGATCGCCGAACAACTCCTGCAACTCACGAATAAACTGTTTAGCCTCCGACCCCAAATTGCCGACTGCCCTTGCTGCTGCAGCACGAACACGCTCATCTTCATCCTTTAGCAACTCCTCCAATTCACCAATAAACTGTTTAGCAGTCTCCGACCTCATCTCACCCATTGCTCTTGCTGCTGCTCTACGAACACCCACATCTTCATCTTTGAACAGCTCCTGCAACTCAGGAATAAATATTTGGGCTTCCCATTCTATCTCACCCACTGCTCTTATTACTGCAAAACGGACTCGTCTATCTCTATCCTTTGACAACTTCAGTAGTTGAGGAATAAATTCTACAGCATCCCATCCCATATCACCCATTGCTGTTACTGCTACATAACGAACCTCCGAATGTCGATCGCTGAACAACTGCTGCAACTGGGGAATCAATTCTTTCCCTTCCGACTTCATCTCATCCACTATTATTACTGCTGCATAACGGACATCCGAATTGTTATCTTGCAACAACTGCTGCAACTGGGGAATCAATTGTTTAGCCTCCCACCCTAGATTACCAACTGCTGGTGCTGCTGCTCTCAGCACATCCGAATTGTTATCTTGCAACAACTGCTGCAACTGGGGAATAAATTGTTTAGCCTCTGACTCCATCTCACCGACTGCCGTTATTGCTGCAGCACGGACACGCCAATTTTTATCTTGCAATAACTGCTGCAACTGGGGAATCAATTCTTGCGCTTCCGAGTCAAGATTACCCACTGCTTTTGCTGCTGCCATAACGACACGCCAATTTTCATCCCTGAACAACTGTAGCAACTGGGGAATCAATTCTTTAGCTTGCGCCCCCATCTCACCCACTGCTGTTATTGCTGCACGACGGATATCTGAATCTTTATCCCTCAACAATTTGCCAATTTGTTCTATCCGCTCTGAGGGGATATTAACAGGAGACTTAAGGTCATATTCAGACATTTTTTTGACAGCCTCACCCCAAACATCAGTGTCAGAATCATCCAAAGCTGCCAACATTCCCTTGAGTTGCCAGTCTTCTGGAGGTGACTTCTCAGAAGCTTGAACATGACCCAAATTTACTACTAATAAAGCCACGAATAACAGTAGCAAAAAACGCCATTTACGAATAAAGGAGTTAGAGAGTTTCATTATCTTAAGATTGAGAGGTAGAAAGCAGCAACTTGCTAAATTAAGTTAGCATATTAAATTAACCGGAAAAAGAAAATTAAGAAAAAATTTAGGCCAATAAGGATAGAATTATACTTTCAGAAAAAAACTCCCGCCAATTTGATAATAAAGTAGACAATTGTCATTCTGAATGACAGTTTTTGGGAGTATATCTGTTGAGTTTTCTGCGTCAACCCAACCCACTGGAATAATACACCTTCAATCATGCAATAGTAGGGGCGGGTTTTAGCTGCAATTTTCATCCTCACCCATAAGATTAAATAAACCCGCCCTAATGCACAAAATTAGTTGTGTCAACCCAACCTACAAGTCTAAAAAATCACAACAAAACATGAAAACAGACAGCATTTTTTATAAACTATTTCTCACATTTCCACCGAGCTTTTTTGAATTAATTGGTATTTCTGAACCGGAAACAAAAAATTAGGAATTTACTTCCCGTGAAGTCAAACAATTAGCATTTCGTCTGGATGGATTATTTATTAATGGATAATGAATAGTGAATAATTACCTCTAATTCAGCTTGGGGTACTAATAACTAATAACTACAGGACTTACGCATAGCCACCACATCTAGTAGGGGCGATTGGCCAATCGCCCCTACAGGTGGTGTATGTTTTCATGTTTTGCGTAAGTCCTGAACTAATAACTAATAACTGATAACTGAAAAGGCGAGCAGTAGTTATTTATCCAACTCGTAATATCGAGAGGGAACAAACTCACCAATTTGGAGATATGTTTACCTTAGAAAGAGTCGAACGAATCTATTTAGATGAGTTAGAATCAGATTCATTAGGAGTAGGAATTGTTAAACTGGTAGTAGAATCAGAAGAAACCGCAGTTGATGTGGCTAAGTCGTTAGTTGAAAAAACAAAAGTTCAATTAACAGATACATTCAGACAACAGAATATTATCGAATTAATATAGACGATAATAGTCTATCAATTACCAGAAAAATGTAGGGGTTTGGTCTCCTTTCCCCAAGCGAAAATGGGATTTGGAAACCAAAACCCTACGATACAATCTTACGTTATTTTAGTGTTAATTATTCATATTTTTACTACTCCCCTACTCCCCTACTCCCCTACTCCCCTACTCCCCCACTCTCCTTTAAGGATTCAAAAAATCTAAATGATTCCCATTTTGTGCCCTTAAAGATGCCGGAGAACCTTGCAATTCTAATTGCCCATGATTCAATAAAATAATCCAATCAGCTCTACTAATTACCCTCGGTCTATGACTAATAAAAATAGTAGTTTTTCCGCCACGATAAGATAATAAACTTTCCAAAACTTCCGACTCAGCAATTGGATCTAAACCTGAAGTTGACTCATCCAAAATTAATACAGGCGGGTCATTAACAATACCCCTTGCTATTGCCAAACGCTGTCTTTGTCCGCCAGAAATATTCGCTCCAAATTCTCCTAAAACAGTTTGATATTTATCAGGTAAACGACTAATAAATTCATCTGCTCCAGAAATTTGACAAGCTTGAACGATTTGTTCAAATGTTACACCCGGGGCAGCTAAATGGAAATTTTCAATAATTGAACGACTCCAAAAATGAGCATCTTGAGGAACTAATACAATTTGTTTTCTCAGAGAATTTATATCTAAATCTTGTAAATTATAAATACCAATTTGAATATTACCAGACTGCACAGGATATAAACCAGCAATTAATTTAGCAACCGTACTTTTACCACAGCCAGACTCACCAATTAAAGCAATAGATTTACCACCAGGAAACCTCACAGAAAAATTTTCTAATAAATCAATTCTCCCAGCGTAGTGAAAACTAATATTAGAGCAAATAATATCCGCATTATCCTTAATTTTAGCTTCTGGTTTTTGATGTTTTTCATCAGTTTCAGCAGGATAATCAATTACTTCTGAAAGTCGTCTCGTAGCAGTCTGAACTTTTGCCAATTCATCCATCAATCCCACTAATGTACTAACCAAAGTTGACACATATTGATTCATAGCAATAAAAGCCAATAACTGACCAATACTTAATTGTTCAGCTATGACTAAATTACTGCCAAACCATAACAGAAAAATATTACCAATATTACTAACTAAACCAGAAAATACATCATTGACAATCCCAATCTGAGTAGTTCTAAAACTCAAATTAGCCAACTTGCCAAATCTACCTTGATATTCTTCCCAAAACTGAGGAGCGCTAGAAGTAGTTTTCAGAGTCATTGCTCCCTTAAAAGTCTCTACCAAAACACCCTGAGTTTCTGCTTCTAAAGCAAATAAATTTCTAGTTTTTTGCTGTAATATCGGCAACAAAGCAATAGTTGATAAAGTCATAACTACTGCCATAAAAACAGCAACTATAGTCAAGGAAAAACTATATAGGCACATCACAATCAAAGAAACCAAAGCAATAAAAAATTGACTAGGTAAACTCACAATTACTTGGGAAACTAACTGATTAATCTCTTTAATATCTGTCAGCCTACTAACAATTTCACCACTACGTCGCGTCTCATAATAATTCAATGGCAAACGTAAAATTTGTCTGCCAAACTCCATAACTAATCCTAACTCCAAACGTTGGGCAAAATGAGCAATCATATTAGATTGAACTAACTCCAGACAACTGCTAAAAATATTCATCACAATTACAGCAATTACCACGCTAGTAAGTAACTGAAAATCACCCCTAACTAGCACATCATCAGTCAGAATTTGTACCAAAAAAGGAGAAGCAATAGAAAGTAAACCTAAGACAATATTTAACAGAAATACCTGAATAATAATTTGACGATAATACCAAACTCGTCTCACCAACCTGCTAATACTACTTACCTTTTCATCAGCCTCAGAAAAAAAGCGTTTTGGGTCAGGCTCTATTAATAAACAAACCCAATCTTCCCAAGCCTCAGCTAATTCTTTTTCAGACAAAAAACGAATCCCGATAGCAGGGTCAGCAATTACATATTTATCCCCTTGTTTACCATACAAAACTACCCAATGATAACCTTGCCAATGAATAATTGCTGGTAAAGGAGCCTGTTCAATTTTATTTAAAATTCCTGGATTAGCTTTCACAGATCTAGCATTAAAACCGATAGTATCTGCACCTTGTTTTAAACCTAATAATGTAGTTCCTTGTTGATTAGTACCTATCGTTTCTCTGATCCGATTAATTGTTAAATTACGACCATGATATTTGGCAATAGAAGCTAAACAAGCTGCTCCACAATCTTCCTCACTTTGCTGAAGAATTATTGGATATTTATTAAAGTTATTTACTTCACGTTCAGTAGATGCTTTTGGTAATATTGGTACTGGTACAATATCTAACATAATAATTGAATTTTTAATTTATAAATAATTAGACTGATGAATAATACTATGCCAAATAACTATTACTGTTTACTATCAATCAAATCAGAAAAAAGCACCCATAAAGCTAATAAAGCTATAGGTGCTTAATTTAATGAAATGCCAATTAGAGCTATAATCCCACCATGATATAGGTTTTAGTAGCAGCCACCATAACCATAGCCACCACGACGGTAGCTATAACTTACAGAGCGACCGTATCCATAGCCACCACGGTAGTAGCCACCATAACCGTAGCCATAGCCACCACGATATCCGCCGTAACCATAACTTACAGAGCGACCGCGACCGTAACCACCACAACCACAACCATGACCACCATTAATAGTAGCAGAGTCTTCAGTAGAAATATCAGAAAATAATTCGTTATTTTGAGTTTCTTGCATCATTTTTTCCTTAGAGTTAATTCAATCAACAAGCTAGTATAAATTTGTTTCTATTTATTTAACTATCTCGTGATTTGTAATAGATTATTCCTTTGGTGAGTTGCAGCTTCCGGAGATTTTTTTGATTTAGATTAAACTACAATTTTTAATTTTCCAATAACCTAGATTTTTTTGAATAAAATATAGTTTTCAACCTTTGTAAGCTACATTCAAATATTACTTTTAAATTTTGACTTTCCTGTAGCGATATATATTCAATTTGATAAATATTTAGTATAAGTTTTTATGTCTATTCACTATTTTCTAAAACTTTCTACCTCTATACTAGAGAATTGCTATATGAGAAATAAATCTTACTATGAAGAAAATGATAAAAAAGCACCCATAAAATTATAGGTACTTGATTTAATGCAATGTCAATTAAAGTTATAATTCCACCATGATATAACTTTTATATAGAATCCGGTTATATAGTATATGTTTATAATTGCTTCAATCTCCCTTATATAGCAATCCTCCGCATATTCGTGGCAAAAATCTTACTGATTTTTAGGGAACACTTAACTGGGAATAGGCAGGAGTTTCAAGTTTTTTATCTACTTTTTGATTACCCGCGACCTATTTAGGATTGCTATACCAATTCCCATACCTTAATGCTATACTTAATTAAAACTTCAGTTATTAAGTAATGACTTTAGTAGAATAATTTTTTGGCTGATTTTAGGTCAGTTAATGTTAATTATTCTTGATTTTTTATTCTCCCCCACCCCCCCACTCCCTTACTCCCCTTCTTCTTTTTGATTACCCGCGACCTATTTAGAATTGCTATACCAATTCCCATGCCTTAATGCTATACTTAATTAAAACTTCAGTTCTTAAGTAATGACTTTAGTAGAATAATTTTTTGGCTGATTTTAGGTCAGTTAATGTTAATTATTCTTGATTTTTTATTCTCCCCCACCCCCCCACTCCCTTACTCCCCTTCTTCCCTACTCCCCACCCCCAACTATACAATAACTATTCAACCGGATTTGATATTAGTAGCAGCCACCACGACGGTAGCCAACATAACCATATCCATAACCACCACGACGGTAGCCATAACGTACAGGGCGACCATATCCATAACCACCATAGTAATAGCCACGGCGACCATAACCATAACTTGCAGAGCGACCGTAACCAGAACCATCACAACCACAACCATGACCACCATTAATAGTGGCAGAGTCTTCAGTAGAAATATCAGAAAATAGTTCGTTATTTTGAGTTTCTTGCATCATTTTTTCCTCAGAGTTAATTTGATCTACAAGGTAGTTTAAATTTATATTTATTTATTTATTTAACTATCTCGTGATTTGTAATAGATTATTCTTTAGGTTAGTTAGAGCTTCAGGAGATTTTTTTGATTTCTATATAACTGCTATTTAAAAAGCTTTACTAAATTAGCAGTCAGTTTTTTAATGGCTTTAAAATATCTTGAAGCATAACCTTTGTGTAACTATTTTTTAGGCTGATAACTGACTGCTATTTGTGGAGTATTTCCTAGGTAAATCTGATAGCTAATTCAAGTTTTATCAAAAAGCAC
This sequence comes from Dapis hubbardiae BLCC-M172, assembly GCF_050016015.1. NCBI lineage: Bacteria > Bacillati > Cyanobacteriota > Cyanophyceae > Oscillatoriales > Microcoleaceae > Dapis > Dapis hubbardiae. Next base: position 10,071 of record NZ_JBNHEQ010000155.1, on the reverse strand, counting down.
TTATAATTTTGTAAGTGCTAAATTTAGTTGAATTAATTGAACTTAAATTAGCTTAAATCAGAGTTAAATCCCTAATTTTTAGTAGCAATCGTAATAGCCTCTGTAGCTATAACTTACAGGGCGACTATAATGGTAGCTGTAGCTACGATAGTGGTAACTAACAGGACGACGATAGTAACGTACAGGCCGACCATAACCGTAACAATCATCGTAATAATGACCACCATTAATAGTGCCAGACTCTTCAGAAGAAAGGTCAGAAAATAGTTCGCTGTTTTGAGTTTCTTGCATAATATTATCCTCTGCTTTATTTCGGTTTACAAGATAGTTAAAATCTCTAGAATTTTATTTAACTATCTTGTAATTTCCGATCTATTCTTCGTTAGTGACTTCCAGCATCCGGAGATTTTTTTTCCTGATTATATGCTATTTATAGGCTGATAAAAAGCACTAAAAAATTTACTTTTTTTTCAATTTATCAGGAGAAAAATACTATTAAAAAGTTTTAATTAGTAGCAGCCGCCATAGTATCTACGACGGGAGTAATAACGTACAGGCCGACGATAATAACGACGATAGCCATAACCGTAATAACGGCGACGACTATAACGACCATAATATCCATGACCGCCATTGATAGTAGCAGACTCTTCAGTAGAAAGGTCAGTAAAGAGTTGGCTATTTTCTTTTTCTTGCATCGATATTTTCCTCAAAGTTAATTACATTAGTAACGTTTAATAATTCCTGTTTACTACTAGGAATTACAATTCATTCTTCCTTAGTAGTTAGGAACATCCGGATAGATACTGAGCCAAATATTTTTTAATTATAGTAGTTTTCATTAATATAGAGTACAGAGATTTGGGGTTAAAGACAGAAGGAAGGAGGAAGATTTTTTGTAGTTAACATGAGTGAAAACCGCTATAATACCAATTTCATAAAATATTGCTACAGTCACGGCACAGCTCATCTGGTAACAGCTCATCTGGCAAAGAAAAAAAATAATAAAAAAGAGGAAAAAAGGTTTAATTTTTAGAATTTATGGGATTTATCAAGCTTTTTATTCTAGGAATAAATCACAACTTAAGATGTAACTGCCTTTTTAAAATTTGGTATAAATCTAATTGAATCATTATTCTTTAAAAGAGGATATATAACTAAAAAGAATCAATATTTATGCATAGTAATTTCAGTAAAAATAATTGCAAAAAATAATCCTATAGTATTACTATATCCCTCAAATTAGCAACAGCAAACTTAAGGGTTTTGGAAATAAAATCCTCGGTTTATTTTAAAGATTTATAGGTTAGTAAATCAACTATAAAAGTTAGAGATAATATAGAAGTATTCATATCCTTCTGACTATTGACTATACCTCGCAAATCCGACGGTCACCCTACCTGACTCCTAAGTAGCAATCTAACTATTTGTAGTCAAAATTTATCACCCCTGGTATCACAGCTAAATCCTGATAATTTCTATCTGATTTAATTTAAAAAAGAAAAATTTTCAATTAGTAATAGCCTCTTATATTCCCTTTATAGTAATTAGAATTATAACGTTGATAGTCAGGAGAATAACGGTTATAACCGTAATAACTTCGAGGACAAAGTTGAAAACCTAAAAAACTACGGCGATATGGAGAATTTTCATTGTAACCACCATTTATTGTGGTAGATTCTTCTAAATTTAGTTCTGTAAAAAGTTGCTTTTGTTGAGATTCTTGCATGATGAACTTCCTCATGGTTAATAATTTTATGAAAATAGCAGTAATCTTTGCTGATTTATTTAACTTCTGAAGGAATTTTAGTTTATACTTCCCAAATAATCTGCAGTATCCGGATTTTTGCCAACTTCTATGATAATTTTATGTTGAGTATTTACTTTAATCCTAATTTCTGCCAGTTTTAACTTTATCCGGATCAGTTACAAAATAACTCCTAAGTTAAAGAATTTTCTCTGGTGGAAAGTAAAAAAATATATCAGCAAGCTAACTCATAGAAAAATTAAAATTTTACAGTGATATGTAACTTCCCCGAAAATATTTGATTGAACAGGGAATAATATAAATAAGTTAATTAGCTGAAGCTGATATTAATCTCTCAATTTAGTCTCAAAAAAATTATTTTATTAGGTAAAAATCAATTATGTTTAATAATTCTGATTCTATAGAAGTACAAACCTTAGAAAGTGATGAATTTCTCCCTCCTATGAGTCGTTGGAATAAGATAGCTGGAATGTTTTTAGTGGGAACATTTGGTGCAGCTATTGCTCTAATGAGTGTAATCAAGTATAATCCTACTGTCAGAACTGAAGCTATTGCTAGACCAACAGGAGATGTAAGAATTGTTCAAGCACTTACAGAAGGTAAAGTTGATAGTATAGAAGTAAATGAAAATCAAACCGTCAAGATGGGAGATGCGATCGCACGCATAGATGAATCTACTCTGAGTCGTCAAAAAAATAAACTACAAGAAAAAATTAAACAGTGCAATATAGAATTAGAACAGATAAATCAACAACTATCTGCTCTAGAAGTTCAAATTATAGCTACTGCTAGACCTCAAACCTTTCAGCAATTACAATCACCTACAGCAGCAAATAATAAGATAGACGAATCATCCATTGAGTCAGCTATTTTAGAATTATCCCAATCTTTGCCTACAGTTGCTCAACAATTTGCTAAAGATAGACGCGATCTGATAGTTAAGCGAACAGAACTAATTAAAGAATTGACTGCTGGTAACAGAGAACTAGAACAGATAAATATTAAGCTTGATAATAGCGTAATTAGCGCTCCTGCAAATGGTACTATACTTAAATTATCTTTGCGTAACCCTGGACAAACTGTGGCATCAGGAGCAGCTATCGCTCAGATTGTTCCTAGTAATACACCTTTAGTATTTAAAGCTAGGGTGACAGCAGCAGATATCGCTAGGGTGAAAGTAGATCAACCTGTGCAAATTCGGGTTTCAGCTTATCCTTTCCCTGATTATGGTATTCTCAAAGGAACTGTCAGTTCAATTTCTCCAGATGCTATTGCTCCAGAAGTGCTTCAAGAAGCTTATTATGAGGTGACTATAACACCTGAACAACCTTACTTAATCAAGGGCGATCGCCAATATCAGATTAAACCAGGAATGGAAGGTCGAGCTGATATTATTTATTCACACGAAACTGTATTAACTTTTGTTCTCAGAAAAGTTAGACTATTAACTGATTTTTAGTTATTAGTATTTTATTTGTTTGAGCTGGACAGATTAAGAATAGAACTATTATTGTTATACCATTTTGAAAAAAGAATGTTACGAATAGTAAGAGCGATAAAAAGACTTCACAGGAGATGTCCCTTGGACAAAAAATATGATGTATGACCTAAAAAACTATATTAAAGCCATTCCCATGCGACTCCGTACGGACGCCCTTATGCAACGTCCCTACCTCCTGACTCCTAAAAATTACCCTAGCTATTTATAGCAAACATTTATCAAACTGGTATTATAGCTAATCTTTTCACAATCTATTAGTCGCCCTGGCCTTTCCCAGAATTTAGGATAAACAGGGGATTGAAGCACATGAACGCCAAAACAGTTTATGTGCGTAGATATCTATAATATTCAAACCAGATTTATTGTAGAAACTGGATTTCTTGGCATAAGTCCCATTCTATAAAAAGTAGAAATGCTGATCGACTAATTTAGGATAACTACAATATACTAAAAATTACTCATTGCTATTTATCATCTCCACAATTAACTAAATTTATCCTTTCAGACTAACTAAATCTTGATCTATGTCTAATTTGTGTTATAATTCTCGATATGATCAAAAATAAAGATTGTTTACCTATCCAGGAATAGTATTTTTGTATATCACATTAATTAATTTTTTTCAAGTAGGAAAACACATAAAAACCAATAATAATAAACAAATATTACCGTTTGTTTGAAATAATTTAGTTTTACTTATAGTGGCTTGCCAAAAGTAAGTATTATACATTATAAACATATAAAGCACCTTTCCCAAGGCCACGAAAAATCCACGAATCGGTAAAAGTGAGAATGGGTAGGTAGTGTTTAGCAGAATTTCAAAAAATTAAGAGGTATTATGAGCCAACAGGTTATACACCCGATGGATAAACTCCAGCGTCAGGTGAATTCCCTTCTGAAATCTAATGTAATTAAGCCAACAGATAGTATCTGGAAGATAGCCCTACTTTTTGGCGATAAATGGCACTATTGGAAAAAAGAACTGCAAGAGTTTGGTTTTTCGATGCAAGATCCAATTAGTGAACTATTAGCTGTAGAAGCTTGGGAAGAAGATTAATCTACTAACTTTCCTATCAAACTTCAACTAGACGAATGAAAAAAAAGGGTTGATAGTTGTCCCTCATCAGGAAACTTCTGGGTATAAAACTTTTGGCAACTGTAGTCATGTTCAAAAAAACTTAGTTGCTTAAAATTGTTTAATTGCCCCAAGTATAAAACTGTAATTCCAAGATATGTAAACAGTGTACAAACCATTAATGGTTCTTGCTATGCAGCTAACTGCCTTTACTTTAAATGATGAACTTATAATATAATTGTTTTAACTGATTTGAGGTAAGTATTCACCCATTAGCATTCTGCACGAAATGCGGAATGCTGCGCAAAGAGCTTTTATAAAGAATCAAGGAATTCTAAGATTAGCTGATGACCAACTTTATTCATAACTTTTAATTCTCTTTAGAGGCTAATTTCTTCTTTGCTGATAGCTGATAGCTGACAGCTGAATGCTTACGATTTGAGTAGGTTAAATCTTGCACAAGATGGATAATGAAATAGTATTACACTATTACAAACATTCCTCCTCAAGAAGTCAAATATACCTTTATATCGCGGATACCAAGTCGGATTTACAAAAGAATATTCATCATTTTTTTCCTGTTATCTCCTTTCAGAAATAACACATCTAAACCAGATTTAGTATCAGCTCATTAAGACTGATGATGTTTGCTCCCTAAAGACAACTCTTCAACGCTTCTGCTAATTCTGGAGCAGTTTGATAGCGATCGCCAGGCAATGGTTGTGTAACTTTTTCAATCACCTCCCGTAGTTTTGGTGTAATAGTGGGAACGCTTTCAATATAAAACCGATAACCATTGCCACGATTATCATAAAAGTGCATTGGACTTTTCCCAGTCAGCAAAAAAATCAGAGTTGCACCCACCGCATACAAATCAGATTGAGTTAAAGGTTGCCCGCGATCTTGTTCGGGGGCGCTATAACCTTCTGCGCCAATTCGGGTACCCAAAGGTGTTCCAATTTCTTTAACTGCCCCAAAATCTAAAACCACTATCTGATTGTCGCGACGGCGCACGAGCAGATTAGCAGGTTTAATATCCCTGTGAATAAGTGGGGGTTCTTGTGAGTGAATGTATTCTAGGACTTCGCAAGTCTGAATCATCCACTCTATTGCCTGTTGTGGCAAAATTGGTCCTTGAGTAGCAATGCGTTTCTCCAAATCCTGACCATGAATCATTTCCATTGCCAAATATTTCTTGTCTTCTTCGACAAAAAAATCGAAAAACTTGGGAATTCCTAAATGGTCTAATGATTTAAGCGCTTTAGCTTCTCGCTCAAATAATTCTTGAGCCTTACGAATTTGAGCCATATCAGCATTCATTTCCTTGAGTACCACCAAAGCAGCAGCAGGGGAAGCGCCCACTTGCAAATTATGTCGCTCCCGATCCCAAGCCAAATAGGTAGTACCCATACCACCTTGACCCAATATCCGTAATACTTGATATTGACGAATACTGCGTTGAACCTGAATTGGTTTACCACAATAGATGCAGAATAAATTTCCTGTTGGGTTATCACCAGCGCGGGGACAACATTGCTGGGGACTTTTGGCAGCAGATTCAGGCTGAACTTGAAATTTAAAAATCGGACCGCCTCTCGCTAACTGTATCAGGGAACCATCAGAAACAATTCCCTGAGACATCAAAACTCCATTAACAAAAGTCCCATTTGTGCCTTGACTAACTAAGCGCCAAATATTTCCAGATTGAGACTTTGATATTTTATGTAGTTCTAGATGGTATCGGGAAACTAAACTATCAGATAAAACAATATTGTTATCAGGAGAGCGACCAACCTTGATTATTGATTCGCTCTGAAAGTCCCAATTTTTTAAGGGGGTATTTTTTTGAGGGTCTAGGAGGGTTAACCTAATCACAATTTTTAGAGGGAGTAGGGAGTCATTTCAGTTATCAGTTATCAGTTATCAGTTATCAGTCAACCTCCGACTAAATTATGAGGCTTGAAATACTGAGTTAAATCTTTCTCTTGGTCGATTGGATATGCCGTTCGCGTAGCGTCCCGGAGGGAAAGGAGACCTCGGCATCCCATCCTACGGACTGCTCCGCAAACGACCGCTTTTTCATCCCCTTACAAAGGGGAGGCTTTAGACCTCATTTTTTAGTAAAGTCAGAAGTTAGAAGTTAGAGAGCTGAATTTTACAAGAATTTCAGTTTATTCTTTGACTGTATGAGTTACGAACTATTTGTGATATTTTTTAAGTGAATTAGTATCAGGAATAAGATATTTTTTTACTTGGCCTGTATCAACAAAATTTCTCTAATTTTCTTGTGGCTTAACTAAAGCACGAATCACAATTGCTGTAATATTATCGTGACCATTATATTGATTTGCCAAATCAATTAACTTACTTACACCCAACTCCAAATTAGCTTGCTTGTCTAAAAGTGGTTCGAGGTGAGTTTGCCAATGATTTTCCAGAAGTTGATTATCTGTCAAACCATCAGAGGCTAAAATTAATAGACTATCCTCATCTAAATTCAAAAACTGTATATCAGGTCTCACAAAATTTTCATTTCGTGGTCCTAAAGCTTGAGTCAATTGATAAGCATCGGGGCGACCATAAGCTATTTCTGGTTCAACTCCACGATTAATTTCTCTTTGACCTACTTCATGGTCTAGAGTAATTTGGTCTAAACCTCCCTGACGAGAAAAACGATACAAACGACTATCCCCTACATGAGCGACAGCTACTTTTGTATCGTAAATCATTGCCATGACTAAAGTAGTACCCATCCGACTACTACCAGAACGAACCTCTTGTTGGTTAATATCGTAAATGACCTCATTCGCCTGTAAAATTGCTTCACGAATTATTTCCTCTGAAGACAAACCTACTGACCAACTACTTTCAGTTTTAAAATATTGTTTAATCGTATCTACTCCTAACTGACTCGCTATTTCTCCACTAGCGTGTCCTCCCATACCATCACAAAGTATATAAATTCCTTTCGCCTGAATAATTCTTTCGGTAGTTGTTTCTTGACTTTCTATCTGAGTTTGAATCCCAAAAGCATCTTCATTATGGTCACGTTGAGTACCTATATCACTTTTACCCGAACTTTCCAAACTTATTAACTGTATTGGTAAAAGTTCAGTATCCTGAGTTTCAATATTATCTACTATTTCTGAGGTAGAATCATTTGTTTGTAAAACTGTAGCTGGAGATGTAGGAGGTGGTTGAGGTTGTAAATTATCTTGAGTATTCATTAAATGCAATTGCAATTGTTCAATAGTTTGTATTTTGCCATCTCGCCAATCTTGAAATAAAGTTGTTATCCAACCAAACTGTGTACGTTGGGATTGCTCAAACAACCATTGCCAGAATAGCATTAGGTCATTAATATTTTTTTCTTCACCAGGTTTTGAATATAAGCGTTGTAACTTAATGGAGTTATTCTCCGCTTCATTTACCCGGAGATTTTCATGTTTCAGTATACTTTGACAACAATTCCAGGGTACTAAGGCTGCCCAAAGTTCTGTCATTTGCTGTAACCACGATAAAATTTGCAGTTGGGATAGATGTTCGCTGCCCCAGAGGTCAAGTAATTTGGGCCAACTGCTATAGTCTGCCAAAAGTAGTATTTCTTCGTTTGGCGTTGGCGCTCTTTGAATAGCATCTAATCGCCAACCATCGTGAATAGCTGGCAAATGTTGAGGTATTTGAGTATCTAAGGCTATATAAGGTTGGGCAATGATGGGGATAATTAAAGCTTCCATAGCTTCGGGGGTTATTGGTTTAAACTGACCTGAGTTATTTCGCAACCAAGCTTTAATTGGGGTTTCTTCTAGTGGGTAACGGTCTAATACTTGCACAACTACTGTTTGACCTTGGTTACTTACTGGTATAGTTTCCAATACTTGGTAGCGTTGTTGAGAGTCTAAGTATTTTTCTTCTGATCCATCTGATCCAGTAGACAGAATTTCTGTATCATTTAAGGATAATGGACTCTCTGTGTTTACTGCTTCAGACATTGGACTAAGTATATCTGCAGTTGTTGATTCTAAATTATCTGAGTCCCCTATTATTTCTGGTTTAGTGTCTTCAGTTTCAGATGTAGAAGCTGATTTAGCCAAAGTCTCACTAGATTCTAAATTATCTTCTATTTCAATTTTCTCCTCCGAATTCTGAGAGGATTCTAAAATTTCTTCAGATTCTTCAGAAATTATATCTGCTGCTGACTCTGCCGAATCCTTGTCCAGGGGGCTTGCTCCTGTAATGAATTCTTCTTGACTCAGTTTCTTGAGATTAATCTCTGGTAGGTTGGGAATAGTAACTTCTGTTTGATTATAAATAATGGCCTTCCATACTTGACCTGTGTAGGCTCCACAGTTGTGACATTTTAGAACAGTCAAGGGGACTTGTGAGCCACATTGACAACAATTTTTGTGGGTTAAGGATGTACCACATTTTTGACAATATTTATGATTGTTAGGATTTTCAAACTCACATTGGGGACAGATGAGCATAATAGGAGGCTGTTCTATGTCACAACTTAAATTATTGTAGAGCAACTAGAAGGGAATGGAGGTATTAGTATCTTCTAAAATTGTTTGGGCTGCGATCGCTTCTATTGTTTTTAGAGGCACTTCACAAAAGTATTTTTGCCTAAATTGTTCTTCTGATACTGCTGCTAGGAATTTTCCAATTATTTGGGATAAAGTTTCTGATTGTTGATTTTTGGTTTTATTCTCGATTATGTAAAAATATCTGTCTTTGTACTTGATATTAAATCCAAGATGCTGTATAGCCTTAAACCCTAGTTTAAGAGTTGGATCGCTAATACTTAACTTTTTTAGCAATTGATAACGAGTTACGGGTTGGCCAGTACGGCTGAGATATTTGGCAATTCCCAGGAGTTTTTGCCAGATTTCTGTGGGAGGGATAATGGAAGGTTGGGAGTAGGCGATGGCTAGTTTTTTTTGTTGATTTATTGCCCGGCGGAACCAGATGCGTAGATCATTCCAGTTTGTGGGACATTGTGTGAGAATAATTAAGTCTTTTTCATTTTCGGGAGGTAAGTTCTGAGAATTTTCTATTGCGCAATAGTTCTGAGTATTAAATTTTGAATTTCCATTTCCCTGAGGTAAGACTTGAGATTTTTCTACAGCGTTATAGTTCTGAGTATCAAATTTTGAATTTTCATTTCCTTCCGGAGGTAAGTTCTGAGATTTTTCTATTGCGTTATAGTTTTGAGTATTAAATTTTGAATTTTCATTTCCTTCCGGAGGTAAGTTCTGAGATTTTTCTATTGCGTTATAGTTTTGAGTATTAAATTTTGAATTTCCATTTTCGGAAGGTAAGTTCTGAGACTTTTCTATTGCGCAATAGTTTTGAGTATTAAATTTTGAATTTTCATTTCCGGAAGGTAAATTCTGAGAATTTTCTATAGCGCTATAATTCTGACTATCAAATTTTGAATTTTCATTTCCGGAAGGTAAATTCTGAGAATTTTCTATAGCGCTA
>NZ_JBNHEQ010000155.1:0-143 GCF_050016015.1 Dapis hubbardiae BLCC-M172 | reverse complement strand
TAATTCTGACTATCAAATTTTGAATTTTGACTTCCTCCAATAGGAAAATACTTTTGACTTTTGACTTTTGAATTTTGACTTCCTCTTCCCGGAGGTAAGTTCTGAGACTTTTCTATTGCGTTATAGTTTTGAGTATCCAATTT
>NZ_JBNHEQ010000154.1:11200-35973 GCF_050016015.1 Dapis hubbardiae BLCC-M172 | reverse complement strand
CTATGTTTCCGGCTTTTCCACCTCTGTTAGTTTCTACTGATAGTTGGCTGTCTACATCAAGGTTTAGGGTTTCTGTGGCTCTGACTGTGATGTTGCCTCCGTCTCCTTCGTTTTCGGTGAATGCTAGTATTCTGGTGTTAGGTTGGATATTGATGTTGTCGCCTTCTAGGTTGATGATGCCTGCGTTACCTGTGCCTGATGTGAAGGCAGTGATGTCTATGCCGTCAGAGAGGGTGATGTTGGGGCTGAGGAAATCTATTTGCCCTGCGTTGCCTCCTCCGCTACTACTAACTGTTATTTCTCCATTGCCGGTGATGTTGAGGTTTTCTGGGGCGGTAATAATGACGTTGCCTCCTTTTCGGTTCGTTTCAGTGAAAGCTGAGATGCTGGCATTTTCATTGATTGTTAGTAGAGAATTCGTTCTGATAAATATATCACCTGCGTCTCCTTTACCCTCGGTACTGGAAGATATTCTAGCACCATTAGTAACTTCTAAACTGCCTGTAGTAATACTCACATCTCCTGCATCACCTACTGCTCTTGGTTGGACAGAACTCAATGCGCCACTGATTCTAGTGCTACTACCAGTTGAGGATACCCCGTCAAACAATACAGTATCTGTCGCAGTAATCTCCACATTTCCTGCATCCCCTTTGCCCCAGGTATCGGCAGCTATTAAAGCACCATTAGTAAGTTCTAAAGTGCCTGTAGTAATACTCACATCTCCTCCATCACCTACTGCTCTTGGTTGGACAGAAGTAAATGCGCCACTGGATCTACCATTTGAGGGTATCCCGTCAAACAATACAGTATCTGTCGCAGTAATCTCCACATTTCCTGCATCCCCTTTGCCAAACGTCTGGGAAGCTATCCGAGCACCATTTTTAACTTCCAGAGAGCGAGTGGTAATAGTTATATCCCCAGCATCACCTACTCCTTTGTCTCTGTCTCTGACTGTAGTAGCTACCCCCGATCTACGGAGGCTATTTGGAAGTGCCCCGTCAAACAATATAGTATCTGTCGCAGTAATAATCACATCTCCTGCATCCCCATTGGCATTAGTTATGGCCTCGATCTCAGCACCATTTTTAACTTCCAGAGAGCGAGTGGTAATAGTTATATCCCCAGCATCACCTACTGCATCTCGTCTGGCGGAACTAAATACCCCAGTGCGGAAATTTTTGGATGCTTGATCAAACAATACAGTATCTGTCGCAGTAATAATCACATCTCCTGCATCCCCATTGCCAGTGGTATCGGCAGATATCTCAGCACCATTTTTAACTTCCAGAGTTCGAGTGGTAATAGTTATACTACTATCAGTCGCATTCGCTTCTGCTCCTGGTTGTACTAAGCTAAATGCTCCAGTGGAAAATTCTGAGCCTCCTCCATCAAAGAGTATAGTCTCAGTAGCATTAATCTCCACATTTCCTGGGTTTCCTTTGCCCTCGGTACTGGAAGATATCCGAGCACCATTTGTAACTGTTAGAGAACCCGTGTTAATATTTACATCCCCTGCATTCCCTTCTGCTGTTGCCGTTACTACACTAGATACTTCAGTGCCCTGACTGCCATCTGTAGATGCTCCATCAAACACTACACTATCCTGTGCTATAATATTGACGCTACCCGCATTCCCTGTTCCTTTGGTACTAGCAGATATTTGTGTACCATTAGTAACTGTTAGAGAACCAGTGTTAATATTTACATCCCCTGCGTTACCACTACCTACAGTTTCTACTGTAATGCTGCCATCTCCCGTAATATCTATAGTTTCTGGAGCGCTAATATCAATATTTCCTCCCTTACCACTAGAGGTGGTTCGGGCGGATATAAAACCTTGGTTGCTGAAGTTGATGTCTAAGCCTGGGTTGTCGTTGTAGGGTTTGAGGGTGAGGCTGCCTGCGGGGGAGTCGCCTTGGGTTTCAGCGAATATTCCGAGTTCTCCTGAGATATTGAGGGTATTGCTGTTGATGCTGATATTTCCACCTGTTTCTGTATTAGTGGCATTTTCTAGTGCGGTGGCACTGATGGATGTGTTGTTGCCAATGGTGACTGTTGGGGAGTTAATTTCGATATTTCCTGCAATTCCTGCACTATTGGTTTCTGCCGAAATGCTGACTCCTTCTGTGAGGGTGAGGTTTTGTGTTTCTACTATGATGTTACCTGCATCTCCTGTACCTGTGGTTTCAACTGAGATTTTACCCTCTCCTGAAATATCTATATTTTCTGGAGCGCTAATATTAATATTTCCTCCCTTGCCACTAGAGGTGGTGCGGGCGGATATAAAACCTTGGTTGCTGAAGTTGATGTCTAAGTCTGGGTTGTCGTTGTAGGATTTGAGAGTAAGAGTGCCTGCGGGGGAGTTGCCTTGGGTTTCAGCGAATATTCCGAGTTCTCCTGAGATGTTGAGGGTATTGCTGTTGATGGTGATGCTTCCTGCTTCTGGGTTGGTTGCTTTTTGTCTAGCGGTGGCACTAATTTCTGCTCCTTCTCCTATGGTTACTATTTCGGAGTTGATACTGATGTCTCCTGCTTTTCCAGCGCTGTTGGTTTCTGTGGTTAGACTTGTTCCTGTTTCTAGGTTAAAGGTTTTGGTCTCAACCTTAATAGCTCCAGCGTTTCCGTCTCCTGTGGTGGAGGCTGAGATGGATACTCCGTCAGATGTTGTGAGGTTTTGAGTCTCAATGTTGATCGTACCTGCGTTACCTGTATTATTTGTGGTGACTCGAATTTCTCCATTTCCGGCAATATTTATGTTTTCTGGGGCTAGTATATTGATGTTGCCTCCTGTACCTGTAGATGTGGTGCGGGCGGAGATGAAGCCGTCGTTGCTGAAGTTTATATCTAGGTTGGGATTATTGTTGTAGGGGTTGAGGGTGAGGGTGCCTGCGTCTGCTGCCCCTGCGGTTTCGGCGAATATTCCGAGGGTACCGGAGATGTTGAGGGTGTTGGCGAAGATGTCGATGTTACCACCACCTTCTGTGTTGGTGGATTCGGCGGTGACTGTGGCGCTTATTTGGGCGTCTTCTCCGATGTCTATGGTGTTGGCTTTGATTTCTATTTCGCCTGGTGCGCCTGCTGCACTGGTTTCTGTGGTGAGGCTGGTGCTTTCATTGAGGTTGAGGTTTGCGGCTTCAATGTTGATGTTGCCTGCTTTTCCTCTGCCTTGGGTGTCGGCTTGGAGTTGGCTGTTGTTTGTCAGTAGGATGTCTTGGGGGGTTTTGATAGTGATTTCGCCTGCTTTGCCTTGGGAATTAGTGGTGCTGAGGATGTTGGTTTTGTCGAGGGTAATGTTACCTTGGCTCTCAATTGTCACTTCTCCGGCGCGTTCATCGCTTTTGGTGTCGCTTTCGATCCTGACGGTGTTAAGGTTGAGGTTGCCATTGCTGAGGATGGATACATCTCCAGATTGGCCGTCGGTGGCTCCTACTTCTACTTCTATTGTTTCAAACTCATTAAGTTTTATACTTACTTGTTTACTGGTAATAATAGATAAGTCATTGAGTTCAAGGTTTCCTTGTGACTTACTTTCTATTGTTACTTCTCCTGAATTTCCCTGGGAAGATAGGGTGAGTATTTCTGCGTTGGTGAGGTTGTTCGTAGTAATGTTAACATCTCCACCTTTCCCGGAACCGTTTTCTCCTACTGAGAATGTTCTGATTGCTAGTTGTTCTGTGTTTTCATTTTCTGGAGGGTTGAATTTTATTATGTCTGCAGTCAAAGTAATAGTTCCTCCATTTCCTGAGTTGCCAGAATCACTAAAAGAAAAGGAATCAAGAGTTCCAGCAGTGATATCACCACTCTGAGTTGATATCGTTATATCTCCCCCATTGCCCCCATCGCCCTTAACCGATCTGGAATTGAGCGACCCTGTGGTGATATCACCAGCCTGAGTTGATATCGTTATATCTCCCCCATTGCCCCTAACAGAGTAGGAGTTTAGGGTTTGCACCCTGATATCACCACTCTGAGTTGATATCTTTATCTCTCCCCCATTGCCATCAGACGACAGATCTACGCCCTCGGTATCAGTGAACGCGGAATCAATAGATATTGCACTGATATCGCCACTCTGAGTCGATATCGTTATATCTCCCCCATTGCCCTTATACGACTCGGAACTGAGACTTTCTGTGGTGATGTTACCAGTCTGAGTTGATATCGTTATACCTCCCCCATTGCCATCAAACGAGCCGGAACTGAGACTTTCTGTGGTGATATCACCAGCCTGAGTTGATATCTTTATCTCTCCACCATTGCCACCAGACCCCCCAGAATCAAGCGATCCTGTAGTGATATTACCAGTCTGAGCCGATATCGTTATCTCTCTTCCATTGCCACCAGACGACGAGGCTCTGAGCGATTCTGTAGTGATATTACCAGTTTGAGTCGATATCGTTATCTCACCCCCAGCCTCCAAAATCGACAGGGAACTGATTTCCCCTGTAGTGATATCACCAATTTGAGTTGATATCGTTATATCTCCCCCATATCCCCCCCTATACGACCGGGTTTTGAGTTCCCCTGTGGTGATATCACCAGTCTGAGTTGATATCGTTATCTCTACCCCATTGCCCCTAGACGAGGAGGAATCGAGCGATTCTGTAGTGATATCACCAGTCTGAGTCGATATCGTTATCTCACCCCCATTGGCATCATACGACGAGGAATTGAGCGATCCTGTGGTGATATCACCAGTCTGAGTCGATATCGTTATCTCACCCCCATTGGCATCATACGAACGGGAATCAAGCAATCCTGTGATGATACCACCATCCTGAGTCGATATCGTTATATCTCCCCCATTGCTCTCGAATGATGAAGTATCCAATGAAAATGTATCAATATTACCAGATATAGCATTAAGGTTAACATCTCCCCCAATTCCTGCAACCGCACTAGAATTAATCAGACCTGTCATAATATTGTTGTTAGCTTTCAGGTCAATTCTTCCCCCATCACCAATTTCGCTCAAACTACGAATATTTCCTACACTAATATCGCCATGAGTTGCTTCTAGATTAATTGCTCCACCATTTCCTCCTCCACTTACTAAAGTAGTAGGTTGACTCAACAACAGTTGTGTACCTATAGCAGTTCCCCAGAGAGCAGCATCACCAGCTCTGTATAAAGTGCCACTATCTCCTTCAAAAGTATCTGTCACCCTCAAAGTCCAAGTTCCACTGGGGTTTTCTCCATTAAAATCTGCTAAACTTCCTTGGGGACGATATGTACCATCAAACGGAGCATTGCCAGAGTTGATACTTGTAGAAGCATCATCATCCAACACAGTATCTTGAAAGTTTTGTCCACTACTACCAACACCAGCAAACAATGTTACTTCATTCCCTTGGGGTGATTGGAGATAGACTTCTAAGTCTGAATTCCAAGTATGCTCCGCAGAAAAGCGTACATCTAGATTTTCTACAGTTCCCAAGTCACCATCTACAGTAAAAGTAAAGGTTGCATCGCCTGCCGTACCTTCTGCTGGTATCGCTCCCCCTTCATCCACATCTATAGTTGCCAACAACTCCCCACCCTCACCAGAAAAAACAGGCAACCCAGTAGAAGTATCAATATTCCCCAAAACAATTTCAGCACCTGCAATAGTCAAATTCCGCCCATTAGTCTTAATAGTATCCGCCCCATTCTCAAAAGTATTCGGATCGCTCCCAACATCCGCCTCATTATCCAACATCTCCACAACACCAACTCCATCCCCATCCACATCTGCACGAAATTCTATCTCTCCTCCCCCCGGCAGAAATTCCAACACATCATCCTCTATATCCTCAACAGTAATATCATTTGTTGCTGATAACTTAACATCCGCATCCCCAGAAGTCTCATCAAATTCATCATTTATCCGAATATTAGTGGCAGACAAAGAAACACTTTCTCCACCACCTTTGATTCCACTACCCGTAGCAACAATATCTCCCGTCGCTTCAATATTTATCGAACCATCCGCAGAAATATTTTCTGTTAATGTCACATTGACTGCGCTCTTAATTTCTAACTTTCCTCTACTTTCTGAATCTTGATTTGATAAATCTATTTTTCCAGAGATAAATACATTTCCTGGTGTATCAGCAATTATTGTATTATCTGTTAATTCTAATTCACCATTACTATTAACAATTATAGATGTAGCGTTCTTTTCTTCTCCACCTGTCAATAATTGTGGTAAAGATAGAGTGTCTAAATTAGAAATATCTTCTATTCTCGAATCTACTTCTAAACTTAACAAATGTCCTGGTTGAGATATTCTCAAAACACTACCACCTTCTACTGCTGCGATGGTAATATTTCCATTTGTCGTGGATAGTTCCCCTGTATTAATAATTGTTCCACCTAATAAAGTGAGATTTTCTCCAGAGTGTAAATTTCCTTCATTAACTATAGCTCCCGGAGTTGAAACGTTAAATCTATAGCCACTAGGGTTTCCGACTAAATTAGCATAGTCGTTGGTTCCCATAGCTTTAAACCAGAAGTTGTTGTTGTCAAAACCAATTCCTGTGGCAGTAGTAACGCTGAATGAAGCGGGTATGTTGAGGCTGGCATTTGGACCGAACATTATGCCTGCGGGGTTCATCAAGAAGAGATTGGAATTACCCCCAATGACTTGGATCAAACCATTAATATATGAGGCATTTCCACCTGTAACTCTACCGAGAATGTTGCTAGTGTCTGGGGTAGTAAGGAAATTCGCAGTTTGGCCAGAGTTAACATTAAATTGGTCAAAACTGTGGAATAGATTAGCTCCACTGCGAGTTCCACCTTCGATATTAAATTGGTTGCCTTGGGGAGTGACTGTTGTACCTGTACCGTCGTTGGCCGGAGTTATAGGTTGAGAGTTAGCGGGGGAAGCTACCGCTAATGTACTTAAAATTATGGCTAAAGCAGTTGTATTATAACAATCTAATTTAATGTTTTTCATTACAAATCCTGAGCTATTGTAGTAGTGAAAAAATTAAGGAATTAGTAGAAACACTCTGTTTATTAATTGACAATGGATAATTATTTTTGAGCATAATTATCCATTATACAGTATATTTTTTTTTAGCCTGCGTCATTGCGACGGTCACTCCGTGGAAGGTTTGCGGAGCATTCCGGAACGGATAGCAATCTCGAGGTTTCACGAGATTGCTTCCTATTGTCGCTGCGGACGACTTTTCAACCGAATTTTATATCAAACATCAAAAAAAATATTCTCCAACCTTGCAGAAATAAGGATGGAGAATATAACAAATTTAGTCAAACAAATAAACTAAATCAATTTAACATCTGGATACTCAGCAATCATATCATCAGAAGTCAAAGTATCCCCACTTGCTTGAGGAGTCCACAGCACTTCAACAGCCAATAACTGTTCGCTAGAAATAGAACCCATTTGACTCAAAGCACGCCTTAAATCTTCTGTACTATTAATAGTTGGTAATATTAATTTCCCTTGAGTACCCACAATAATAGTAACTACAATATATTCCCCTGGTGCTTCTGGTTGCTGAGTCACCAGTTCGCCATTAGTGTCACTAACTGGCAAAGAAGTTTGAGCATCTTTAGAAATTAATTGATTATTGTAGTTAGAAAGGGTTTCCTCAGAAAACTTACTACGTTCAGTCAGAGCATACTGATTAAATTTTGCCTCCGCCGAGTCTAACCTTGCTTGTTCACTGTTGGCAGCACCATAACTCCAATATTCGGGATGACGCAATAAAGATAATGTTGTTTCTTGGAGAACTTGCACTCTACCAGCAGCAGAACCAGTATCAGCATTTTCAGCTATTCTATCAAGGTCTGTTTGTAAACTTCTAGCTTCTGCCAATAAACCAACTTGTACACGACCAACAGAAACAGTCGGGTTATCATTGTTATAGTTTTCAAACTCATCTCCTTCAGTTGCTCTGCGGAAACTACTAACTAAGAAATTAGCGATCGCGATAAAAATCAAAATTGTAAATAAGCTGCCAAACCCACCGAAACCAAAGAAAGGTATTAAGAAGGGAAAACCAAAACCGCCTCCTCGATAATAACCACCTCCTCTATAATAACCACCTCCGGGACCACGAGTAGGTGATGTATAGCTGCGACTTGGCATTCTAAAGGAGCCACCGCCCATACGTCCCCCACTACGAGCGGCCATTGCTGCATCAGCTTGACTGAAAACTAAGGTTAGAACTAACCCAATGACAAAAAATGATTTGAGAATACCTTTAATTTTGGAAAGCAGTTTTTTACTCATAAGTAATTGTTAATTATTGCTATACATATTTAATGTACCCCTTCCTCTATAGACTGTGCAGTTATATCTAGTTATTTAATTATTGGGATATCCCTACTTGATAACTCAAAAGTCAAAATTCAAAATTCAAAAGTTGTTTATAAATGCTCCAACTTAGTCAGGAATTACTTCTGAATTCTAAACTTTGGGTAGTGCTATATCTAAAATTTATTCTAAATTTCAAAAATAATAAGGAGACTTATAAATCTGGCGTTGGTGATGCGTAGCTATAATTTGTCTGGCATTCTAGAAACCAGGTTTGTATTAGATGCCGATATATATTAACATCTATCTCCAACAAACCCGGTTTCTTATAACACGATCTTTAGATTTCAGATCTCGGTTCACCAACGCCATAAATTTATAAATTGCTGTAAGGGTTTGGAGACCAAACCCCTACTAACCTTATATAACTTCAACTTCTAACTTCATGCAACACCCCCTCCAACAATAGTAACTATTTCCAATTTATCCCCTGGCTGCATTTCAGTTTTTTCCCAAAATTGTCTATGTAGAATTTCCCCATTATATTCTACAGCTACCAAACGGGGATTTAATCCCAACTCCTCCAGGAAATTTGGTAGGAGTGTCTGGGGTAAACAAGTACGAGTTTCTCCATTAACTTTGAGTGTAATTTGATTTGACATTAGACATCTCCAATAATGAAAAATAAAACCAATTATCCCACTTTTATTCATCAACTATTTCTCCCTACTCCTTGCTCCCTAATGCCTCTTTTCTAGAGATATATATTCTGATTTCAGCAATTAATAATGCAAGAATTATTTAATTATTAATTCTTCAAGGAAGGCTAAAAATATTAATTATTGGCGTTGATTAATCAAGGTATGAAAATAAAACTTGAACAATCTCAAATATTTGTTATTCAATAGTTTAGGAATTACCAAAAAATACAAATCATACCCTGATTTACCAAGCACTAATTATTAATTATTAATTATCAATTATCAATTATCAATTATTAATTATTCTGTAGCCTAGACTTTTTCCGGTAATATATTATGAGAACGTAGAGCTTGATAACGATTTAGTTGAGAAAGAAAATATTGAGTTACCAAAGTAGGTTGTTCTGCCTGCATAATTGCTCTAACTACAGATACACGCTCCGCACCAGAAGATAGAACCTCATCACAATTTTGCATATCAATTCCACCAATAGCAAACCAGGGAATAGGACAATTTTTAATAGCATAATTAACATATTCTAAGCCTGCTGCTGGTTTATCTAATTTAGTAGGAGTTTCATAGACTGGTCCTACTCCAATATAATCTGCTTCTTCCTGAATTGCTCGCCTCATCTCTTCTGGGTTGGTAGTAGAACGCCCTATTAGTTTCTGAGGGCCAAGCAATTGTCTAGCAAGATTAATAGGTATATCATTTTGTCCTAGATGAACTCCATCTGCATCAACAGCGATCGCCAAGTCTACTCGGTCATTAACAATAAATAGAGCGCCATAACGACGACAAATTTGACAAAGTTTTTGTGCTTCTGTCAATCTTGTTACGTCATCTGCTGTTTTGTTTCGATATTGGACAAGAGTTAGTCCCCCCTGAAGAGCAGCTTCTACTATCTCAGTTAATTTATCTTGAGGTGAAGTGACAAGGTACAAGTAAGAGTTTTGCAGTTGTTGATTTCTTTGATAAGCAAGAAGCCCACTTTCAATAGTATAAACTCGGTAACGTATTTGTTTACAAGCAGAAGCCATCTGGGAATTATAAATTTTTCCATATTCTTCTAGAACTCTGAGTGCTTCTTCTAAACGACAGAAGTTAACTTGTAGAAGTTGTTGAACATCTGAGCGGTGTTCTTCGTGTGGATGAGTCAATTCCGTACCAGGGTCGCCGGGGGTATTGCGGGACATTCTCAGTTCTGTGCCATGCCAACTCCCAATCTCTTGACGTAATTGTTTACACTCATTGGCCAAATTAATACTATTGAGGCCAAAGCGACACCATTCTTCAATAATTCTCAGTCCTTCCCGCGCCCTGTCTAAGTTGGCATCTAGAATTCGACGAACGGCAGGTTGTACATTTTTATCCCAATTATATTTATCGCCCATAAAAATTATCCTATAAATTTTAATCCTAGTTTGTATTTATCAAAATAACTATAATCTTGAATCTTGCCCTTTCAAATATCTGAGGGGCAGACTAAGACAAATTTTGCTATTAATATAGATTTTTTTATACTATAATATTGCCTGCAATCTAGAAATTAGAGAGTAGTCGTTAACCCGGAGTAATTCGGAGTTAATCTCAGCAATTCGGTTCACTAATACTAATTCACTTGAAAAATATCACAAATAGTTGGTAACTGATAATGTAAAATAATAAGCTAAAATTACCAATGGATAATGGATAATTGATAATTCATTCCCAAAGGTTTAAAGCATTCTATTTCAAAAGAAAAGCTGCTTCTTAGGAGATTTATTATTATTTCCACCTCTCGGTTTTGATTGAGGTAATTATCCATTATTTATTATCCATTATCAATTAATGAATGTATAATTGAGATTTTCAGCAATTCAAATCTCACGTCTATTTTTTCGGTGAAACGGTATAACTATACCAGGTGCTGAAATGGGAAAAATTAATGTGTAAAGCCTCTCCATTCATGGATAAAAAAGAAAAAAAACCTTTTATTCAATCCTCTTATTTATAAGAAGAGGTAATAATTATTAATTATCAATTGTACCTTACCCCTTTTTTAAATTTCCTTGACAAACAATCTCCTAATAATAGTTAAATTTCTGAAATATTTTAGTTAGTATGATGACCCCAGGACATAGCCTAAAGTATAATTAGTAGGACTTACGCAAAGACAATATATATAATCTTCAAAACTATAGCGCTATAGTTTTTTGAGTCTATAATATAGTACCTCAGCGGAGCTTCCCGAAGGGTGAGGAGGTAATAATTAATAATTATCAATTGTACCTATCCCCTTTTTTAAATTTCCTTGACAAACAATCTCCTAATAATAGTTAAATTTCTGAAATATTTTAGTTAGTATGATGACCCCAGGACATAGCCTAAAGTATAATTAGTAGGACTTACGCAAAGACAATATATATAATCTTCAAAACTATAGCGCTATAGTTTTTTGACTCTATATTATCGTACCTCCGCGTAAGTCCTGATTAAGCTATATTAATAGAAAATTCTGACTTTTAGGCTATAAATTTTTGTTAAATTAATTGTTTATACCATCGCGCTTCAGTTGTAATAAAATTTTGATTAGTACCTAATTAATAAGTATTCGTGCAAAATAAATTTCCTAGTTGAGAGAGGGAATAGGGAATAGGTATGGAGGGAATAGGGAGAAATAATTGATAATTTATAGATAATATTGGAGATATATGATAAATGTGTAATTAATTTTGCATAAGCACTTAAATGTTTCCTACAAATAAATTTTAGGTATTAGGTAGTAGGTTTAAAGTTTTGAGCCTATAAAATCTTAATGGATAACTTTTTACTTTTAACTTCCGTGAAAGGGTCTAACATTCTTTATGTCATTCTCTGGTTTAGTATTACTACCTTAAAGCAATAAAGTACACTATTTATTTTCTGAGAATTTCGATGATTAAAAAATCCATTCAAGTCAAAAAATCAATCTATGACAAGAAAAATCAATTAATGGAATTTCAACGGAAAAAAGTATTATTCGGAATAGGTATTGCTGTATTTGTTATTGGCGGTACACTCAATTATTTGACTGATAATTTACTGGTTTATCAGATAAGAGAAATATTCTTAGGATTTAGTCAAGGTATTAATTCTACAGATGCAAAAGGAAATACACAATTACATAATGCTATTCAGGATAATGAATCTGAAGTAATAGATATACTAATTTCTAATGGCGCTCAGGTTAATGCCAAAAACAACAATGATAATACTCCATTACATTATGCAGGTAAAAGTCAGGAAATAACTGCTTTACTTATTAATAAAGGAGCAGATGTTAATGCTAAAAATAATCAGGGTATTGCTCCTCTACATAATGCTCGTCGGCGAGGAGTAGCTGAAATATTAATTACTCATGGAGCAGATATAAATGCTCAAGATAAAAAAGGCAAAACTCCTCTACATTATCTAGTAACTAACGATACTCAATCAGCAGCAGAATTATTAATTAATCAGGGAGCAAATATTAATGCTAAAGATAATAATAATCAAACTCCTTTGGATTATGTGCGAAGTCAAGAAATGGCAAAATTAATGATTTCTAGTGGAGCAAAATTTGGTGATTCAGATATTAGTGCTAATTCTGGTAAATATAGTTTGCTGCATGAAGCTGTAGCACTGGGAAACAAAAATTTAATTGAGCTACTAATTGCTAATGGTGTGAATATAAATATTCAAGATGAAGATGGAAATACAGCTCTACATTATGGCAAAGATAATCAGGAAATAACTCAATTATTAATTGCTAATGGAGCTAATGTTAACGCTAAAAACAAAGAAGGAAATACTAGCCTACATCAAACAGAAAATCTAAAAGTTGCTCAATTATTAATTACTAATGGTGCTGATATTAATGCTCAAAATAAATGGGGATTTACTCCCATTTTTACTACATCTAAATCTGTCGCAAAACTTCTATTTACTCAGGGGGCAAATCTAAAATTGACAAAAGTAAATGCTAAAGATTATGACGGTAGTACCCCATTACATTACGCGAAGTTGACTAAATTAATTGTAATTTTAATTGAGGATGGAGCAGATGTTAATGCTAGAGATAATTATGGTGAAACTCCTTTACATTATGCTAGAGATAATCAAGATGTTGCTACAATTTTAATCGCGAATGGAGCAGATGTTAATGCTAAAAATAATTATGGTGAAACTCCATTACATAAAGTAAATAACCAGAAAGTAGCTGCTTTGTTAATTTCGTATGGAGCAGATGTTAATGCTAAAAATAATTATGGTGAAACTCCCCTCAATAGTATTGATAACCAGGCAGTAGTAGAGTTTATTAAAAGCAAAATGGGTGACAAAAGTAACTAGGGCTTGCTGATTAAATCTCAAAGCATTTACCGATAAAATTTTTAGGGTTTTTAGGTATTTAAAAAGTACCTATTTTTGAGCATGAATAGCTCAAAAATTTAGGATTTTTGGCGCATAAAAAAAACTACTCCTGTACGGACATTTCGCTGCGCGACATGTTTGCGAAGCGAAACGTCCTTACGGGAGAAGTAAAAATAAGGATAATCAAAGATTAAATTGTCTCAAATCAGCAAAAAGGTAATTATCCGAAGGTAATTACTTAATCACTGAAGTATTAATCAAGTATAGCATTAATGCATGGAAATTGGTATAACTACCAAAATTTTTCGGTGAAACTCCCCTAAATACCACCGACAAGCAGGTATTTGTAAAGTTTCTTAAGAGCAAAACTGGTGGCAAAAGTAACTAATTTTGGGTAATTGCAAAGTTCCATTTATATCTCTAAAAATACATTTTGCTAGATAATTAAGACTTAGATAATAGTCCCTTAATTAGCGATATAACTCAGTTCCGCTTACGGGAAAAAAACTTGTCCTCCTTCTCCATCCTTATACTTTCTTTCTCCTGGCTCCTGACTCCTGACCAAAAAATAAGGTCTCAAGCCTCCCCTTTTAAGGGGATGAAAAAGCGGTCGTTTGCGGAGCAGTCCGTAGGATGAGATGGCGTTAGCGGAGCGGCTCTGCAAGAGCGGGTCTCCTTTCCCTCCGGGACGCTACGCGTTACATGTCGCGCAGCGAAACGCCATATCTAATCGACCAAGAGAAATAAACTTCAGTATTTCAAGCCTCTGGGTTTAGCCAGAGGTACTGTTAACTGATAACTGATAACTGATAACTGATAACTGATAACTGATAACTGAAATGACTCCTCCCTAATTTTTTATAACTTTTCAAAACACCCCATAATAAGAGATACTTAAAAAAATATAATAACTCAATAATCTGTCACAATTTTCTAGGATGAAGGCCGTGAAACCAATATTTATCCTTTTTTCGCAGAAAAATAATCAAGCAAATTTACTTCAGAAAACCAACTGTTTATCACCTCTTTTAGCTACAGCACTACTAGGGTTATTTACTTCTACAAGTCTGGCAGTACCATTAGTACAACAAGTTGCCCAATCCCCAGAGACTCAAGTTAATTCTCAGATGAATGTGCTTTATGTTAGTTCATCCATTGGTAAAGACTCTGGAAATGGTACTAAAACTTCTCCTTTGAAAACTATTACTTATGCTCTGAAAATTGCTCAACCTAATACAAAAATTTTACTTGCGCCAGGAACTTATAGCAGACAAACAGGTGAAGTTTTTCCTTTGATTTTACAGCCAAAAATTACAATAAAAGGTAACTCTTTCAATAATGGTAAAAATGTTTTAATTCAAGGTGGCGGTAATTTTAATAGTCCGACTTTAAAACAAAAAAATATTACAATCGTAGCTGCTAATAACTCAACTTTAAATGGTTTAACAATCACAAATCCTAATCTTCAAGGTTATGGTTTATGGATAGAATCTAGTGGCTTTGTTATTAATAAAAATACTTTTACTGGTAATCGTCTAAATGGAATTTCTATGGTGGGTAGTAATATAGGAATTATTCAGGAAAATAGTTTCTATAACAATGGCAGAAATGGCATAACAATTTCTGATAATTCTCAACCAGAAATTAGAGATAATTTGTTTCAAAATACAGGTGTGGGAATTAAAATTTCTGATGATGCTGCTCCAAAAATCATAGGAAATCGTCTAATTGAAAATCAAAATGGGATTATTGTTCAAGGCAATGCACGGCCAATTTTGCGGGGTAATTTTATAGAAAATAATAGACAAGATGGAGTAGCAGCGATCGCTCAATCATTACCAGATTTGGGTAACTCTCAAGAACCCGGTCGTAATACTATTCGGAATAATGGTCGGTATGATATTTATTCTGTAGTTAAAGGTAAAACTATTCCTGCTTATGGAAATTCTTTAGGAGGCGGTCGTAATTATGGCAGTATTGACATTGCCGGAAAAATTCCTCCTCCCCCAAGAGTTGCTCCCCTGAGAAATATTCCAACTATCCCAACTGTAAGTCAGACCAAAAGGGAGTCTAAGCAGGAGGAAGTAATTGTAGAAGTTGCATCTACTCAGGAAAATACTCAGACAAAGACAAAAGAATCAAATTTTTCTCCCTCAGCAGAAAAATCAAGAGAGCGGAATACATCTAGTAGTATTATTTCCCGATCGAGACCACAAAATTCAACCACAGAAATGATTATGATCCCTGTACCACCTCCAGAAACCCAGAGAGGATCTAGGGGAAATTCCTACAAAACCACAAGTAGTCAAGGAAATTTACAAAGACTACTACAAACTAATCCTAATTATCAGAATACACAAACAATTGAAATACCAGTATCCCCACCAGAGTCAGGGAGAACAACTTTAGAAAGGTTGCGAAACTTACCCCCTAGAAACACTACCCCAACTTTTAGAGGTAATACACCAGTTGCTTCTCCTGGTTTACTACCAGTTCCGACAACAAATATTCCCCTTGGTCGTGGAGGTTATGTACCACCCGGTATTGGCAGAAATCAAAATTCTAATCCTAATCCTAATCCTTGGTCTAGACTATCTTTAAGGTCTAATTCTCGGAGTCGTGCAGCAGCTTTGGGTTTACGTTATCGAGTAGTTGTAAATGTAAATAACCGTTCTCAACGCTATAAGTTGCGATCGCTCGTACCAGATGCTTTTTCTACTAATATTAATGGTAATTCTGTAATGCAAGCCGGAGCTTTTCGGAGTCGTCTTGAAGCAGATCAACTATTAAGAACTTTGCAAAATAATGGTTTAAATGCTGAAATTATAAGTGTGACGGAGTAGTGGCGCAATATGCCTAAAATATTGCAATAGTAGGGGCGAGTTTCCCCATTAAATTAATGAGTTTTCACATTTGATTAGACAAACCCGCTCCATTTTAGATGTGTCAGTCCAGTAGGGAGTAGGGAACAAAGAGAAATCTGATTTATCTCTAACTTTTCGTAGCATTCTTTTTTCAAAGTGGTATTAAAAGTCAGTAGGGGCGAATGGCCATTCGCCCCTACTATATTTGACAAAAGCGAGAATACAACCACCAGTAGCTATTAAACTGACACAACTAATGGGTGTGCATTAGGGCGGGTTTATTTAATCTTAGGGCGAGCATGAAAATTGCAACTAAAACCCGCCCCTACTATTGCACTTTCCTACAAAAAGACAAAATTTTTTGGCCATAATAGACACAATTTGTTTCACTAGGACTACAATAGACGTGCTTAGTTTTAAATTTTAAGAGGTATACAATATGGTAATATCTGCAACTCCCAGTAATGCCAAAGTTTTCGTACTTCCTCAGAGACAAGATTATATCCAGCCTTCAGTGGGCCAAACAGTTCCATTAGATAGGATTAGAACAAAATTGGACATGACACTATTAGCCCTCAAGGTTTTAATAGCTATTAATACTGAGTCCATAGTTCAAGTAGCAAGTAAATTAAATATAGCCCCCAAAATTGCTGATGAACTTGTTCTAATAGTAGGAGAAGACAAGGCAGAAAAACGGACAGTATCCCAAAATCAACCTCTAAAAGAAGAAGAAGCTCAGGGTTTTATATTAGTTATCTGTCACTTGGCAAAACAAAACCAACCATTAATTCGTCGTGCAGTGGCGTTGATGGAACAAATGGGCGCTCAAAATAGTAAACCTGAATCAATTACTTTATTAAGAGAATATCTTTCTAACTTTAAAAAAGCGTACCAAGACTATTACTGGAATCGTAAAAATCTGCCACCAGATAATCCAGAAACATTAGCTTTAAAACTATTAGTTGATTTGTTATTTTATAGCGCTCCTCAAGGATGCAATCGTCTTTTGGCAAGCCTTAAATCTTAATCATAAAACAATACTATCAACCCATAATTAACAAATCATAATTAATCTAAATTTTTGCTAGAAAACAAACATAAAATTATCAAATTAATTGATGGAATATGGAACGAAAAAAAATGTAGAATATTCAGACAATTATTCTTAATTTTCTAATGATAAATAGAGGTCAAACTACTTAATTATTAGCTCTCGAGAATCTTTTAGAAGGTAAAGAATTCAACTTGTATAGATGTGTGCATTAATTTTGTGCTTCTTACCAATTTACTTTAAAGATGTCACAAATAGTTTCAAACTTTAGATGTGAAATAATTTCCTGAAATTACTGTATTGTCAAAGTTTTGAGCCGATAAAATATTAATTTTGACTTTTGACTTTTGACTTCCATGAAATAGTATTAGGTGGTAACTCCGATGAATTTCGTACTTGACTCCTAGAATTTTGTAGAACTTATATTGTTGAGAATGAAGAAAATTCTGATCTTAGGTAGTAATAGCTAAAAACTGTAGATGGTATGACTTTAGATTGATATTTAATTCAAATGTTTTCACGAACTTACACCCCCCCAACTTGTACATTGAAAGTGAAAGTTAGAGGTTTAGCCTTGTTAACATGGTTTGGTATGCCAAGACAACAAAGGTTTAGCCTCAGCTTTGACGACCCCAGGGTATCTGAAGCAGAGCATATTAAAGTCAGAGGCGATCGCCGTGAACTGGATACTCTCCACGAAGTTGTTACTACTTATGTCCAAGAATTTCTGGATAACTCTCCCAATTTGCCTTTAGAGCTGGAAAATATGGGAGTAGAAAACGATAGCAATATACTATCAGAATATTCTGATACAAAAATTCAGGAAGATACCACTGAGGAAAATACCATTGAAACTGGTGATGCTAAAATTGTAAATCCTTATTCTCAACCCCCGATAAAAAATCAAAATATCTATGTGCAACCACGGGATCTATTAACCCATGATTTATTTTTGGGGTCTTTAGCAAATAAAGAATCAGGAAAATTTATTTCCCTGAGTATGCTACAGTTATTTGACTTAGCGATCGCCCTAGATGAATCTCAAAATGATTTACAGACATTACCTCAGTTTCAGTCTAATAAGGAAGTTAAAGGTATTCCAGAATGGTTGCGTACTGCCATACTCATTCTAATTACTGCAGGTTTAACTGCTGCTGGAATTAAACTCTATAACCGCTATGCAATAAGTCAGCAAAAGCAAAATGAAATTGCTACATCAGATTCGACAACCAATAATGATCAATCAATTCCTCCCCAGACATCTCCAACTCCTATCCCATTACCAACACCAACAGTACCTGCATCGCCATTACCAACACCACCAACAAATTTACCAACAACAACTATAATCAAACCATCTCCCATTCCCACACCATCTCCTTTATTTCCTCAACCAAGTCCCCCAGCACCACCTGCTCCTAATAACTTACCACCACCTGATTTTTCTGGCACTCCCCAAAATCAGGGAAATGCTACCACATTTGTTATTCCCCAAGCACCACCACTGACACCCCCGCCAGTTCCTCCAGCAGCAATACCTAACTATGGAGTACCAGTACAACCTAGATTTCCTACACAACCGCCTCCGAGTCTGCAAACTCAACCTGCTCCAAATCAAGCTCCGTTACCAAATATTAATAGGAGAAGGGCACAACCTTATTTCGATGTGAGTCGTATTCCTGTAAATGTTCCGAGAGCAATTAATTTACCCCCGTTACAAGATGTAGATCCGGTTGCCGTGCGCGATATCCCAACTACTGTTGAACCTAGTAATGAAAGTAATCAAACAAAGAAGTCTAAATATACATTATTTGATCAAATTCCTCAAGTGGCAGAAGTGAGAGAATACTTTCAAAAAAGTTGGCAACCGCCGTCAGGATTAGATAAGGATTTGCAATATAGTTTGTTATTAAATGGTGATGGTTCGGTGAAAAAGGTGACACCTATTAGTAGAGCATCGGTTGAGTTTTATGGTAATACAAATATGCCTCTAGAAGACCAAGCTTTTGTATCTAATATTGAGGGTGGAAAGACTGCTAAAATTCGATTAGTTTTGAGTCGAGATGGTGAAGTAAAGACTTTTTTAGAGTCTTTGAATTAGTTTCTACTGGTGTGACACGTCTAAAATATTGGAATAGTAGGGACGGGTTCCAGTTTAATATAGAATCCGGATAATTGCTATAGCCTGTGTCATTGCGACTGGAACGGAGTGGAAGGTTTGCGGAGCATTCCGGAACGGATAGCAATCTCAGAGGTTTCACGAGATTGCTTCCTATCGTCGATAGGGACGATTTTTCAACCGGATTCTATATAAATTAACGAGTTTAACCATCAGAGCAAATAAACCCACCCCAAAATCTAAGGCAGAAAATTAGCTGTGTCAGTCTACTACTGGTGTGATATACCTAAAATGTTGTAATAGTAGGGGCGGGTTCCAGTTTAAATTAACGAGATTTAACCATCAGATCAAATAAACCCGCCCCAAAATCTAGCGAGGTACAAAATTTTATTAAGTAAGCATCTTGCTTGTTACAGCCTGTAACTACAAGTAATTTTGGTAACACAAGCATCTTGCTTGTTACAGGCTGGAAGCCTACAAGTAATTTTGGTAACACAAGCATCTTGCTTGTTACAGGCTGGAAGCCTGAACTGCAAAGATAGAGATTAATCCTCAAAAGTGCTGTAATATTCAGATACTTCGCTCAACAATTGAATTCCGACAGACTACTACTGGCACATCTACAGACATCTATCCTAAAATAGAGAAGTAATTTTATAATAAAATATTATGACTGTAAATGTCAAAGCCTTCTTTCGAGCAACAGATCCTGGCGTTCCTCTGTTTATAGACAATTCAGAAATTGACAAAAAATACTACATTGACTTTTCCCCAGTCCGTGGCGGACAAGTTATCAAGAAATTAAAAAAAACTATTCTCTGGTCTACAGACAGACCTACTTGCCAATTGTTTACAGGACATATTGGTTGTGGCAAGTCTACCGAACTCTGGCGACTCAAGCAACAGTTAGAAGCAGAAAAATTTCACGTTGTCTACGTCGAGTCTGACAAAAATCTAGAAATGGGAGATGTAGATATCAGCGATATTCTTCTAACTATTGCGCAACAGGTGAGTGAAAGTTTGCAAAAGTGGGAAAAGCTTAACTTAAACGAACCTACAAAACTCAAAGGTATAGTTGAGGGAGCTATGAAAGTCTTGCAGACAGAAATAGAAATATCTCCTCAAGTTGAACTTTCTTTCGGAATTGCCAAAATAACTGCCCAAGCAAAAGCTAGTCCTGATGTTCGCAGTAAACTCAGAAACTTTCTGGAACCACGCACAGGCAACATGATTGAAACTATTAATCAAGAATTGATCGAACCTGCTAACAAAAAATTGCAGCAGTATGGCAAAGAAGGATTAGTTGTCATTGTTGATAACCTGGATAAAGTCAATAGTGTGCCTAAAGACTGGGGGAGACCTCAACCAGAATATCTTTTTGTTGACAGGGGCGAACAACTTATGGGTCTTAACTGCCACCTAATTTATACTATTCCTCTAGCATTGAGATTTTCTAATGACTATGAAACATTAACCCAACGGTTTAAGAAAGAACTCCATGTATTGCCAATGGTGGCAACACATTTACGGGATGGTAGTGACTCTACTCAAGGAATGGAATTAGTTAGAGAGTTAGTGCTGGCAAGAGCATTTCCCGAATTAGAAACACAGGAACGCTTGGCAAAAATTACGGAAATATTTGACAGTCAAGAAACCCTAGACTATTTATGTCGTATCAGTGGAGGTCATGTCAGGAATGTACTGCGCATAGTTAATGAAGCTATTATGGAAGAAGGAGAGTTTCCTATCTCCCGTGCTAGTGTTGCTAGCGTAATTAAAACTTTTCGTAATCAGCGACTTTTAGCTATAGATCACAAAGAATGGGAGTTATTGCGCCGGGTTGTGCAAACACAAAAAGTAACGGGAGATGACGGATACCAAACTTTAATCCGGAGTATGTTTGTTTATGAGTATCAAGACGATGGAGGTTCTTGGTTTGATATTAATCCTCTGTTAAAAGATGCGCCAGAGTTGCAGAGTGGGGAGTAGTAGGGGCGGGTTTCCCTATTAAATTAACGAAGCTCAACCTAAAATTAGATAAACCCGCCCCCCAATTATGTAACGCACAATTTTAATAGTTTTGTGGAATGCGCATCTTGCCCGTTCCTGATCTTTTCGGACAGGCAGGAACAGGCAGGATGCCTGTCCCACCAAGAGATTGCTTCATTCCACTCCGTTCCATTCGCAATGACATTTCAAATAGTTGTCGTTGCATAAATGGGGGATGATTGTAATAGTTTTGTGGAATGGGCATCTTGCCCGTTCCCGATATTTTCGGACAGGACAGGCAGGATGCCTATCCCACTAGAGATTGCTTCATTCCACTCCGTTCCATTCGCAATGACATTTCAAATAGTCTTCAAATAAAAAATATGTCTACCAACTTAGAAGTTAACAATCAAAAATCATTACAGAAATTACTTCGAGGCATGGAATTGTCTCAAGGGAAATTTCGGTTATTTTTAGCCTGCTGCAATAATCTTTGTCAGCGTCAACGCCTAATTCAACAACTCCAGTCATCTTTTTCTGGAAATTTAGCAGAGTTGCAGTTAGATGAGTCGGTTAAAGAACTTTATAAAACTATCTCTAAACAATTAGGAGAGCAACAGCCAGATGCTTTTATGGTTTGGGGTTTGGAGTCGGTAGCAGATATTGATAAATTGCTAGTATCCATGAGTTTAGTCTTAGATGAGTTTAGAAAAAACTTTCACTTCCCAATACTTTTATGGATAGATCAAGAAGTTTCCCGAAAGTTCATTCGCTTAATTCCTGATTTTGAAAATAGGACAAGTCTAACTGTATTTGAAACTCCAACTCAAGAATTAATTGATTTTATTCAGCAGACAAGTGAGAGTGTTTATCAGAAAGTTTTAGAAAGTGGGGCAGGAATATTTTTAGATTATGCTGACCTGGGTGTAGGAGAGTCTACTTATCAAGAGTTGGTAGGCGCACGGCAAGAATTGGCAAGTAGAGGAATCAGTTTAGAGCCAGAATTAGAGGCGGGTTTAGAATTTGTTTTAGGTAGAGCAGCAGATAATTATGAGCAAACAGCACTAAACCATTATCAACGGAGTCTCGAACTTTGGCAACAACTTAACAACCCGTTGCGAGTTGCTCATACTAATTATTATTTGGGTTTATGGTGGCGTTTTTATGCAGTTAAGCATAGAGCAGAAAAACATAAGGCTTGTGAGAAAGCTTGCTCTTATTTTCAAAAGTTAATAGAAGGGTTTGAGGCAATTAACCGTCCAGACTTAGTTGCTAAGTTTATCAATGCTTGGGGAGAAGTTTTGCAGACTTTGGAGCGTTGGGATGAGTTGGCGACTGTTGCGAATAGGGCAATAGAATTACATAAAACCTATTCATATCCATTTCGACTAGCTCGTGCCTACAATTTTTTAGCCGAAGTTGAACAAGCCAAAAGTAACTATAAACAAGCCAAAAAACTTTCTCAAACTGCTCTAGAAATTTTCAAGAAAACCTTAAATGCTCTATCTCCTCAGACCTCAGAAAAAGACAAAATAATTTTTGATTGGGAAAAGTATTCTCGTCTGGGTAGATATTTATTTTCTTTGGCAAAAGCCGAAAAAGGTTTAGGCAAAATTCAATCAGCAATAGACAATTTTGAACAAGCTAAAAATACAACTAACCCTAAATATAACCCTGAATTTTACATTGATATTCTCACAAAATTACGAAATATTTATTACCAACAAACAGAATATCTTAAAGCTTTTCAATTCAAGCAAGAACGACAAAAAATAGAACAACAATTTAGATTTAAAGCATTCATTGGTGCGAATTACTTGGGAGATAAAAAACAGAATATTAATCCCGCTTTACCTAAGCTTAATCACCGAAATATCACTCAAGAAATTGCTGCATCTGGACGACAGTCTGATGTAGAAATATTGGTGGAAAGGATTAGTCGCCCTGACTATAAACTCATAGTTATTCATGGGCAATCAGGAGTAGGTAAAAGTTCGATTTTGCAGGCTGGATTAATTCCTATTTTAGAGAAAAAATCAATTGATACTCGTGATGCGGTAGTGGTTTTGCAGCGAGTTTATGTGCATTGGATTTCCGAATTGGGGCAACGTTTAGCCAAACAATTGCAAATAACTCAAAATTTAGCAGTTAATTCAGAGAGTCTAAGCTCGGCTGAGGCAATTTTTTCTCAGTTAGAAAATAATGATAAATCAAATATACTGACGATTATTATTTTTGACCAATTTGAGGAATTTTTCTTTGAAAATAGCGAACCAAGGGATAAACTAGAATTTGCTCAGTTTCTCCAAAAATGTTTAAATATTGATTCTGTGAAAATTATTTTATCTCTGCGGTCAGATTATATTCATTATTTATTATAGTTTAATAGCTTGGGAAATTTAGAGGCAATTAATGATGATTTTTTAAATAAAAATATACTTTATTACTTAGGAAACTTTAAGCCTAAACAAGCAAAATTACTCATTCAAGAATTAACGGATAATTCTCAGTTTAAAATAGAAAAAAAATTGACTGAAAAATTGGTGGAAGACTTGGCTGAGGAGTTGGGAGAAATTCGCCCGATAGAATTGCAAGTTGTAGGGGCAGAATTGCAGGCAGAGAATATTACTACTTTGGCAAAATATCAAGATTTAGGAGATAACCCTAAAGCAAAACTTGTGGATAAATATTTAGAATCAGTGGTGAGAGACTGTGGGGTAGAGAATGAAAAATTGGCTTGGTTGGTGTTGTGGTTATTGACTGATGAAAATAATACTCGTCCTCTGAAAACTGAGGCTGAGTTGGCAAAAGAAAGTAAGTTGAATGTGGAGAATTTGGAGTTAGTATTAGAGATTTTTGTTAAGTCAAGGTTGGTATTTTTGTTGCCAGAAAATCCAGCAGATCGTTATCAGTTAGTACATGATTATTTAGTTGGGTTGATTCGGCAAAGGACAGGAAATGAAATACTACAGAAACTGGAACAAGCAGAGGAAAAACAACGACAGGCAGAAGAAAAACAACGGCAGTTACAGAAAAGGTTGGTTAGACTTTCTGTTGCTGCTTCTTTAATGATGGCAGTATTGGCAGGGGGGATGACAATATTTGCCTTGCAGAAACAAAGGGAAAGTAGACGGGCGGAAAGGCAAACTATTATTTCTCAAGTAAATGAGGCTAGAGCGTTATCGATTTCAGGTGATCGATGGGAGGGGCTGATAAAAGCTATGGAGGCTAGGCAAAAACAAATATATGGTAAATTTAATCCCAGAGGTGAAACTAGAAAACTCATAAACATTCTCCGAACAGCAATTTACAAACCTAATGAGAAGTTTAGAGAGCATAACCGTTTGGAAGGCCATGAGGATTGGGTCATAGGTGTAGCATTTAGTCCCGATGGAGAGACTATTG
>NZ_JBNHEQ010000154.1:10798-11100 GCF_050016015.1 Dapis hubbardiae BLCC-M172 | reverse complement strand
GAAGTTGTGGAACCTTCAGGGAAAATTATTGCAGACTCTCATCGGCCATGAGGATTGGGTCATAGGTGTAGCATTTAGTCCCGATGGAGAGACTATTGCTTCTGCTAGTGTAGACAAAACAGTGAAGTTGTGGAACCTTCAGGGAAAATTATTGCAGACTCTCATCGGCCATGAGGATAGGGTCATAGGTGTAGCATTTAGTCCCGATGGGGAGACTATTGCCACTGCTAGTGATGACAAAACGGTAAAGTTGTGGAACCGTCAGGGGAATTTATTCCAGACTCTCACCGGCCATAAGAATT
>NZ_JBNHEQ010000154.1:0-10698 GCF_050016015.1 Dapis hubbardiae BLCC-M172 | reverse complement strand
CATTTAGTCCCGATGGAGAGACTATTGCTTCTGCCAGTTATGACAAAACAGTGAAGTTGTGGAACCGTCAGGGGAATTTATTCCAGACTCTCACCGGCCATAAGAATTCGGTCAATGGTGTAGCATTTAGTCCCGATGGAGAGACTATTGCTTCTGCCAGTTATGACAAAACAGTGAAATTGTGGAACCGTCAGGGTCAATTATTGCAGACTCTCATCGGCCATGAGGATAGGGTCAATGGTGTAGCATTTAGTTCCGATGGAGAGACTATTGCAACTGCAAGTGATGACAAAACAGTGAAATTGTGGAACCGCCAGGGGAAATTCTTGCAGACTCTCACCGGCCATGAGAGTTGGGTCAGAGGTGTAGCATTTAGTCCCGATGGAAAGACTATTGCTTCTGCAAGTGGTGACAAAACAGTGAAATTGTGGACAAATTGGCGGATAGAAGATTTAACTACGCTTGGTTGCGAGTGGTTAAATGATTATTTGATTACCCATCCTCAAAAGTTGGAGGAACTTGAGATTTGCCAAACCTACGGACGGATGAAAGTAGCTTCTCGTAATTGGGTGATAGAGGGAGAGAAATTGGCAAGGGAAAGCAAAGGGGAAGCAGAAAAACTTGAGGAGGCAGTTGCTGCATTTAAGAAAGCACTAAAATGGAACTCCGACCTTGACCTTAACTCAAATTTCAAAGTTTGGGCAGGATCATTATGGGAGGCAGAAAAACTGATGGAGGAAGGTACTAAATTAGCAAGGGAAGGAAAAATTCAGGAAGCAGTAGAAAAATATCAACGAGCAAAAGAACTTGACAAAGTTGCATTTATCCCTACTTGGCAAAATATTAATCCAGAAGCTAAAGCAAAACTTGAGGCTTCCGATGCAGTAGATGGGTTGTGGGATAAAGGGAGTGAGCTTGTCAAAGAGGGTAAAGTTAAGGAAGCAATTGCATCCTACCAAAAAGCAGAAAAAATTGACCCCACTCAAATTTCTGCTAGTAATTGGAATACACTCTGTTGGAATGGCAGTCTCTATAAACAAGCTGCTGATGTGATGTTTGCCTGTGAAAAAGCAGTCGCCCTTAGCCCAAAAGATGGCGGTATTATTGATAGTCGGGGACTTGCCAGGGCATTAACTGGGGATATTGAAGGGGCAATAGAAGATTTTCAGGTATATGTAGAATGGACTGACAATGAGAAGAATAAAGCACAACGCCAAGAATGGATAAAAGCACTCCAGGCAGGGGAAAACCCGTTTACTGATGAGGTGTTGAAGGAGTTAAGGGATTAGCCTTATAATTAAATAATTAGTAACGCACCGCCCCAAATATTTCGGTGCGTTACATTTCATTAACGCACCCTACTGTCGTGTCAAGCTTGAAAATGTGAGTTAAAGAACCTAACGCCCAACCCCCTTCCCTACGAGGGAAGGGGGAGTCTTTCCCCACTCTCAAAAGCAGGAGAGGAGGAGGGGCAGGGGGGTGAGGTCTCCAAGGTTACTCGCTCCTAACCCACAATTGTAGTCTTGACACGGCACTACTAAGCTGATAACTGATAACTGATAACTGAAATAGAATGCCAAATTTTCATCAAAATCCAGAATTATTGTCCGAGCTAATATTTGCTCTAGAAATGTCTCAAGGAGAGTTTCGGCTATTTTTAGCCCGTAGTAATACTCTAACTCAGCGCGATCGCCTTATCCAAAAACTCCAGGCATCTTTTTCTGGAAACTTAGCACAGTTGCAGTTAGATGAGTCAGTGGGAGAACTTTATGCTACTATTGGCCAACAGTTAGGAGACCAACAACCAGATGCTTTGATGGTTTGGGGTTTAGAGTCAGTAACGGATGTAGATAAACTACTCGTCTCCATGGGGTTAGTGCGGGAGGAATTTAAAAATAATTTTCACTTCCCAATACTTTTATGGATAGATCAAGAGATTTCCCGAAAGTTTATTCGCTTAATTCCTGATTTTGAAAGTTGGACAAGTCTAACTGTATTTGAAACTCCCACTCAAGAATTAATAGATTTTATTCAGCAAACGAGTAACTGTGTTTATCAGAAAGTATTAGATAATGGAGCCGGAATATTTTTGGAACATACCGCTTTGGGTGTGGGAGAATTTGTTTATCAAGAATTGTTAGATGCACAGCAAGAATTGTCAAATAGAGAAGTTAGGTTAGAACCAAAATTAGAGGCAGGTTTAGAATTTGTTTTAGGTAGAACAGCAGATAATTCCGAGGAAACAGCATTAAAGCATTATCAACGCAGTCTCGAACTTTGGCAACAACTTAACAACCAGGTGCGAGTAGCTCACACTTATTATTATCTGGGGTTGTTGTGGCGTAGTTATGAACTTTGGCATGGCATAGACAAAGATACAAGTTGTTCCCGAACTGCCTCATATTATCAGAAGTCAGTGGAAATATTTGAAACAGCTAACTACCCAAATTTAGCAGCAAAATTTATCAATGCTTGGGGAGAAATTCTGCAAACTTTGGAACATTGGGATAAGTTAGAGACTGTTGCCCATAGAGCAATAGAATTACACAAAATCTATTCCCATCCTTTTCGAGAAGCTTGTGCTTATAGTTTTATAGCTGAAGTTGAACTGACTAAAAATCACTATCAACAAGCCAAAAAACTTGCTCAAAAAGCTCTAAAAATTCTTAATGAGACCCTAGCTAAAGCATCTAATTGTACCTCAAGAAAGGAAGAAATTAATTTAGATTGGGAATTTTCATATCATCAGGGTAAATATTTATTTTCTCTAGCAAAAGCCGAAAAAGGTTTAGGTCAAATCCAAGCATCTATAGCCCGCTTAGAACAAGCAAAACATACGACAAAACCTGAATATAGCCCTGAATTTTACATTGATATTCTCACAGAATTACAAGAAATTTATTACCAACAAAAAGAATATCTCAAGGCTTTTAAAATTAAGCAAGAACGACAAAAAATAAAACAACAATTTGGCTTTCAGGCTTTTGTTGGTCCTAATCGCTTGAGAGATATCAAACTAAATATTAATCCCGCTTTACCTCAGTCAAAACAAAGAACTAATCAACAAAAACTTACTCAAGAAATTGCAGCATCAGGACGACAGTATGATGTAGAAAAATTGCTCGAAAGAATTAGTCGCCCTGACTATAAACTAATAGTTATTCATGGGCAATCAGGAGTAGGTAAAAGTTCGATTTTACACGCAGGATTAGTTCCAACTTTAGAAGGAAAATCAATTGATACTCGTGATGTAATAGTTGTTTTACAACGAGTTTATGTTAATTGGATTTCCGAATTGGCAAAATTTTTAGAGAAAAAATTACAAATAATTAAAAATTTAACAATTAATTCAGAGAGTCTAAATTCGACTGAGGAGATTTTTGAGAAGTTAAAAAATAATGCTCAATCAAATTTATTAACGGTAATAATTTTTGACCAATTTGAGGAATTTTTCTTTGTAAATATGGAAGCAAAACAGAAACAAGAATTTGCTTATTTCCTCCAAGAATGTTTAAAAATTTCCTTTGTGAAAATAGTTTTATCTCTACGGTCAGATTACATTCATTATTTATTAGAGTTTAATCATTTAGCTAATTTAGAAGTAATTAATCATGATATTTTAAGTAAAAATGTAATTTATTGCTTAGGGAATTTTACCCCTTCACAAGCAAAATCAGTAATTCAAGGATTAACAGAAAAATCACAATTTAAAATAGATTCAGAACTGACAGAAAAGTTAGTAGAAGACTTAGCTGAGGAGTTGGGAAAAATTCGTCCAATTGAGTTGCAAGTCATGGGAGCGCAATTGCAGAGAGATGATATTACAACTTTGGAAAAATATATGGAATTAGGAGAGAATCCTAAAGCTAAATTAGTAGAACAATATTTAGAGTCTGTGGTAAGAGATTGTGGGGCAGAAAATGAAAAATTAGCTTGGTTAGTTTTACTATTGTTCACCGATGATAATAATACTCGTCCTTTAAAAACTCAAGCAGAGTTGATGAAAGAAAGTAATTTTAATGCAGAAGAGTTAGAGTTAGTATTAAAGATTTTTGTAGATTCTGGTTTAGTATTTTTACTACCGCAAAATCCAGCAGACCACTATCAGTTAGTACATGATTATTTGGTTGGGTTTATTCGGCAAAGAAAAGAGGTAGGAATACTACAAGAACTAAAACAGGAGCGGGAAGAACGACAAAAGTTGCAAAAACGACTGGTTAGAGGTTCAGTTGCTGCTGCCTTAGTGATGGCAGTATTGGCAATAGGAATGACGGTGTTTGGTTTAGATGCCATATATGAAAGAAGAAGAGCAGACAAACAAAGAAGATTGGCAGACAAGCAAACTATGTTAGCTAAGGCAAATGAAGCTAAAGCGCATTCTATTTTAGGTCAGCGTTTGGATGAACTAATTAGTGCAATGGAGGCTAGGCAAAAACAAATAGATAATGGTTTTCCATTAACAAATGAAACTAGCATTATTACAGATGTTCTACGAGTAGCAGTTTACAAAAGTGAGCAAAATGAGGAGTTTAGAGAGTTTAACCGTTTGCCAAGGGATCAGAATAAAGTCTCTGATGTAGAATTTAGTCAGGATGGAAAGATGATTGCAACTGCTAGTCATAATGGTACAGTAAAATTATGGAACCTTCAGGGGCAGTTATTACAGATTCTCAAAGGTCATAATAGTAGCATCTCTGATATAGATTTTAGCCCCGATAGAAAGACTATTTTAACTGCCAGTGATAATGGTACAGTAAAATTATGGAACTTTCAGGGGCAGTTATTACAGATTCTCAAAGGTCATAATAGTGGAATTTCCCATGTAGATTTTAGCCCCGATGGAAAGATTATTACAACTGCCAGTAGTGATGGTATAGTCAAATTGTGGAGCCAACAGGGTGAATTGTTGCAAACTCTGAAAGGTCATAATAGTGGAATTTCCAATGTAGATTTTAGTCCTGATGGAAAAACTATTACAACTGCTAGTGATGATGGTATAGTGAAATTGTGGAACCAAAAGGGTGAATTGTTGCAAACTATCGAAGCCCATGATAATAGGCTCGCGGATATAAATTTTAGCTCTGATGGAAAGACTATTGCCACCTCCAGTGATGATGGTATAGTGAAATTGTGGAACCAACAGGGTGAATTGTTGCAAACTATCGAAGCCCATCACGATCGCCCCTCGGATGTAAATTTTAGCTCTGATGGAAAGATGATGGCAACTGCCAGTGATGATGGTACAGTGAAATTGTGGAACCAACAGGGGCAAGAGTTGCAAACTCTAAAAGGGCATAATAGTTTGGTCTCCGATGTAGAATTGAGGCAGGATGGAAAGATGATGGCAACTGCCGGTGATGATGGCACGGTGAAATTGTGGAACCAACAGGGGCAAGAGTTGCAAATTCTGCAAGAGTATAATAGTTTGGTCTCTGACGTAGCATTTAGTCCTGATGGAAAGATGATGGCAACTGCTAGTGATGATAGTACGGTGAAATTATGGAACCAACAGGGTGAGTTGTTGCAAACTCTACAGGGATATGATAGCTCGGTATCTGATGTAGAATTTAGTCCTGATGGAAAGATGATGGCAACTGCTAGTGATGATGGCACAGTGAAATTATGGGATCAACAGGGTCAGTTGTTGCAGACTTTGGAAAGATATGATAATTCTGTCAATAGTGTAGCATTGAGCGATGATGGAGAGAGTATTGCAACTGCTAGTGATGATGGTACAGTGAAATTGTGGAACAAAAAGGGTGAGTTGTTGCAAACTCTGAAAGCTCATAATAGTGGGATATCCGATGTAGATTTTAGCTCCGATGGAGAGAGGATGGCAACTGCTAGTGATGATGGTATGGTGAAATTGTGGAACCAACAGGGGGAGTTGTTGCAGACTCTGGAAGGTCATAAAAAAAGAGTCTCTGATATAGCATTTAGCCCTGATGGCAAGACTATTGCAACTGCTAGTGATGATAGTACAGTGAAATTGTGGAACCAACAGGGGGAGTTGTTGCAAACTCTGAAAGGGCATAAGAGTTCAGTATCCGATGTAGATTTTAGCTCTGATGGCAAGACTATTGCAACTGCAAGTAATGACAAAACGGTGAAATTGTGGAACCGACAAGGTAAGTTGTTGCAGACTATAGCAGGATATAAGACTTTAGTCTCCGATGTAGAATTTAGCCCTAATGGAGAAATAATTGCTACTGCCAGTCGTGGGAAGACGGTAAAATTGTGGTTACATTTGGGGATAGAAGATTTAACCAAGCGTGGTTGCGAATTGTTAAATGATTACCTAATTTCCCATCCCCAGGAGTTAGAAGAACTCAGAATTTGCCAAACCGACAAACGGAAGGAAGCAGCAGCTCTCAGTTTGGTAATAGAGGGAGAAAAACTGGCAAGGGAAAGCAAAGGGGAGGCAGAAAAACTGAAGGCAGCAATAGCTAAATTTAATCAAGGGCTAAAATGGAATTCCAACCTCAACCTCAAGCCAAAAGTTAGAGCAGAATCATTATTCGAGGCAGAAAAATTGATGCAGGAAGGTAGAAAACTGGCAAGAGAAGGAAAAATTGAGGCAGCAATAGACAAGTATCAACGAGCAAAAGAACTTGACAAAATGGCATTGATTCCTATTTGGCAAAATATCGATCCAAAAGTTAAAGCTCAAGATGAGGCAGTAGATCAGTTTTGATCTCAAGGAAGGGAGTTTCTAAAACAGGCTAAAGTTAAAGATACAGTTACAGCACTTTTGAGGATGCTGAGGTACAGTTTTTGCAGTTCAGCCTTCGTTTGCTGTAACAAGCAGGATGCTTGTGTTACCAAAATTACAACAGACTGGAAGTCTTTGCTTTGTAGCTCACGCGCCTCCAAAATTGCTGTAAATATTACAAGCAAGCAGAAAAAATTGACCCTAATCTAATTTCTGCTGATAATTGGAATACACTTTGTCGTCAGGGCAGTCTTGATAAACAAGCTACTAATGTCATGTTTGCCTGTGAAAAAGCAGTCGCCCTTAGCCCTAAAGATGGCAATATTTTTGATAGTCGGAGACTTGCCAGAGCATTAACAGGAGATATTGAAGGAGCGATCGCAGATTTTCAGTTCTATCTAGAATGGACTGATGATGAGGAGAAGAAAGCACAACGGCAAGAATGGATAAAAGCACTCCAGGCAGGGGAAAAACCATTTACCGAGGAGTTGTTGGAGAGTTTGAGGTAGTAGGGGCGGGTTTAGCCAAGAGCCTTGATATAAGCGCGTTCAGTCATAAAAACCCGCCCCGAAATTGGGCATGACAATTTCAGTCCAGTAGGGTTCGTTAGACGGCTACAATTACTCCGTGTGAAAGTGATTTAACAATCCGTCGTAACGCATCATTGCATAAGTGTCAGTCTAGTAGGGTGCGTTAGACGGCTACAATTACTCCGTGTGAAAGTGATTTAACAATCCGTCGTAACGCACCATTGCATAAGTGTCGGTCTAGTAGGGTGTGTTTTGCGGAGCTACATGAAAAAGCGCTAATCATGTTTCAGGTAAGCCAGCTAACGAAACCAGTTTCACCCATAAATTGCAATGGTGCGTTAAGCTGTAGCAATATTAACTTGATTTCAGAGTTGTTGATATTCTTGCTAACGCACCCTAATGGGTTGTTTCATCTTAAATGGTGCAATAGGAAATCTACCAGAGATTGCTATCCTGACGGACTGCTCCCCAAACACTATCGTTTGCTATCGCAAAGCTTCGCTAACGCAATGACAATTCTAACGCACTATTTTAGCTGAAACGGTCCCCTACTGGGTTGTTTCATCTTAAATGGTGCGTTAGATAGGAAGTGTGGTCTGGGTGGGGAGAAAAAGACACCTAGAAACAAAAATCTATTGCACAGTTTTAGCTGAAACAGTCCACTACAAGTTCTTCTAAATAACCCCCCCTTAAAAAGTATACTGAAGTATAGGAAAATGAGAGAGACATGAAGCAGTTTTAAGGATACTATTGTACAGTATTTCCCCTATTATCAAACAAAAAATCATTTGTATAACTATATACAGAAAATTAACTCGTTGGCACAAAAAGAATTATCAAGTTATGATTATAAGTTGATAAAATTTTTTGGCTCTCTGATTCCCTGTTAGTCTTGGCCTTTTTCCAAGATATTCTCTGCAAAATCCTTCTCAGGACTACGATACAAGAGCAAAATGATAAATGGGTTTTAATTTCATCACAACAGTGTTAGTCTCATAAGTTGAAGGAGAACAAAAAGTATTCTCTCCTCCATGCAATATTATTTTAAACCTCGTCCTTAAGGACAGGTCATTATTTCAAATATTTCTGATTCATAATCATTATGAGTACATCAACTTCTGTTTTATCCGCTTGGCAACTATTAAGAAATCGTGAAATTACTTGTCAAGAAGCATTGGAACGTTTAGTAGATAAACGGGGAATTCTAAATTTGCAACTGCTTGATAAAGAAGTAGCATATCGCTTCTTTAGAGAATTTCCCGATCAAAAAGATTTACCCCCAGTTATTCCCTTGCTGCTGTGGCGCAATTGCTACTATTTAGCCTCTCCTATAGATATATGTGCTGATGAAATGAAAAAGATGAGCGATCGTACTTTTTCTGACATCAGAATTATTGCTATTGCGGACAAGAGTTATAGCGCTTGGTTTCATAGAGAAAAAATAGACCCCAAATCTATTTCTGGCACACAATTAATTAACCCTTTAACTGGAGAGTTAGAAGAAGAAGATGTCTGTGCCACTACAGAATTATATCTTTCCCAAGCAGCAGACCAAATTGGTCGGATTAAAACAATCATTTCCGGCGCTCTGCGTAACCGTGCGAGTGACATTCATCTTGAACCCACTGGGGAAGGTCTGCGAGTACGCTACCGTATTGATGGCATCCTCAGAAATATTACTACCCTACCAGCAGATATTGGTCGTCGAGTAGTAGTTGCTATTAAGGTTATGTGTGATATGGATATCGCAGAAAGTAGGTGTCCTCAAGATGGGCGAATTAGCGAGCAATATGCAGAGAATGATGATTCTAATGTAGGATTAGATTTGCGAGTCAGCACCCTTCCTTGTGTTGGTGGGGAAAAAGTTGTGATTAGGTTACTAACTTCCAAAAATCCTTTTTCTAGTTTAGAGAAGTTGGGATTTTCTGAGCGCAGTTTGAGTGTATACAAAAATTTGTTGCGCCAACCACAAGGAATGATTATTTTTACAGGTCCGACTGGTTCAGGGAAAACCAGTACCTTATACACCAGTTTGTTATCGGTGGCAACGGAAAATGTTAATGTAGTTACTGTTGAAGATCCGGTAGAATATGTATTGCCAGGGATTACTCAAACTCAGGTTAATGAGAAAGCAGGAATGACTTTTGCTGCTGGTCTGCGGGCTATTTTGCGTCAAGACCCTGATATTATTATGATGGGTGAAATACGCGATCGCGAAACGGCAGATACAGCAGTCCGTGCTGCATTAACTGGTCACTTAGTATTGACGACTCTACATACTAATGATGCTATGG
Organism: Dapis hubbardiae BLCC-M172; assembly: GCF_050016015.1. Classification (NCBI taxonomy): domain Bacteria; kingdom Bacillati; phylum Cyanobacteriota; class Cyanophyceae; order Oscillatoriales; family Microcoleaceae; genus Dapis; species Dapis hubbardiae. The sequence continues at coordinate 1,162 of NZ_JBNHEQ010000154.1, read as the reverse complement.
GTGCTATTCCCCGCTTAAAGGATATTGGTCCTGACCCTGCTTTGATGAGTGATGCGCTCTTGGGTATTGTTGCACAAAGATTAGTCAGGAAAATTTGCCCCCACTGTGGAGAACCTCATACTCCTACCAAAGAAGAGTTACAAATATTGGGTTTAGATAAGCCACAAACATTATCTGCTGTCAATTGGGCTGTTAGCAATACCACATCTGCTTACGCTTCTATATTGAATAATAGTAATGGTAATGGTAATGGTCATAGCGTGCAAACAATGACTGCTGTTACTCCAAGTATCAATCATGAAATTCAAGGGAAATGGCGTATGGGTCGTGGTTGTTCTAATTGTTTCAATTCTGGTTATTCTGGTAGAGAAGCACTTGTAGAATTATTGGATGTCAATGATACTGTTCGCGAATTGATTTATGAAGGTACAATGACTCAGTTGCAACGTTATTTGAAGAAAAATGGTTTTGTGTCTTTCCGAACTGCTGCTATTGAAAAGGTGACTCAAGGGATAACGACGGTAGAAGAAGTACAACGTGTTTTGCCACGGAGTGCTTTGTATACTCAAAATATGGGTTGAAGTTAAAATAGTAATTAGCGATCGGATGTTTCTTATGAAATTCCCTATTAATTTGCCAATTTGACAAGTATCAATGAGGTGGGCAAATATTGAGTAATAGATATCCATGTTCAATCAACTAATATTTGCCCACCCTACTAATTCGTGCAACAAGTAGAGACTGATATACCAGTGCCTCTGAATTTTGAATCATTATTATTAGGACTTACGCACTGTCGTACCCGGTTTCTAGGATAAATCGTTGCGCATGAGCAATAGACGTCTACAAGAAACCGGGTTTCTGGGTTTTCCTGCGTAAGTTCTGATTATAACAAAACTTGCATGGCATCAAAACTATTCCCATACGACTCGTGACTCCTGACTCCTGACTCCTAAAAAATCACCTACCTATTTGTAGCAAACATTTATCAAAATGGTATAATATCATGTCAGGATGTAATGGTATAAATAAAATATTTGGCGATCGAGAGGATACATTTTAATTTCTCCCCTACTCCCCTACTCCCCTACTCCCCTACTCCCCTACTCCCCTACTCCCTTACTCCCCTACTCCCCTACTCCCCTACTCCCCTACTCCCCTA
>NZ_JBNHEQ010000153.1:0-8120 GCF_050016015.1 Dapis hubbardiae BLCC-M172 | reverse complement strand
GCACATCTTTGTCAGAGTCTTCTAGGAGTGGAATTAATCTTGGAATTACAGTTTCAGAACCTATTGTACCCAGAACTTCTACTGCTTTCTCGCGCACATCTTTGTCAGAGTCTTCTAGGAGTGGAATTAATCTTGGAATTACAGTTTCGGAACCTATTGTACCTAGAACTTCTACTGCTTTTTCGCGCACATAAGAGTTTGAGTGTTCTAGGAATGGAATTAATATTGGAATTGCAGTTTCAGAACCTATTGTACCGATAGCTTTTGCTGCACTTCTACGCACCTCATAGCTAGTAGAGTGTTCTAGAAGTGGAATTAATATTGGAATCGCAGTTTCGGAACCTATTGTCCCCAGAGCTTCTGCTGTACTCCCAACTAAATTAGAGTTAGAGTCTTTTAAGAGTGGAATCAACCCCGAAGTAGCAGCATCCGACTTCGTTAACCCTGCCAACTTAACCTTCACCAACCCAGGCAACTCCAACCCATCAACCTCCACAAACGCGCGCTCCTGAAACCTCCTTTGCACCTCTCCCACCAACCTCGCCCCCAAAAACCAATCTACCTCCAACGCCAACCTTACCACCCGCACCGCTAACCCCTCATCCTCCACCAACCCCAACATCAACGCCACTACTTCCGTCCACTTCAAATAATTCAAATAATCCCACTGCAACCCATAGTCACTCAAACCAGACAACAGCGACAACAACCTTTCCGCCACATAATACTCCTGCAATAACTGATGGCGAAACGAAATCTGACCATCATCTCCCACCTGAATCAAATGATGCTCCAATAAATCCTCCAACCAACGCATCGCACAGTCAGTCGGAGCAACCACCTCCCCTCGCAAAAACTCTGCCAACACCTCCTCAGCTTTTTGCCGAGAAATAGCAACCATAATCTCAGTTTTCGACTCCCCATTCGTCATCACCCACGCCAACTCCTGCAATAACCTATCCCACCAACGTCGAGAACTTTCATCAACGGGAACATCTTGCTTGAGACGACTACGATAAGTCTGAGTAAAACTCCGAAACACCAACCCTAGATTAGCAGGTACTTGATAATTGTTATTAGCAAACACCGAACACAACATCAACAAAAACATGGGAGTTTCCCCCAACTCCCGCAACCTCCCCTGCAACTGCTGCCATAATTTTTCACCATGCTCTGGCAAATAAGCACAGACAAACTCCTGCATTTGAGATTCCGTCAGAGGCAGCATTTCCAACTTTTTCTCAATCCCCAAATCTCCCCCCAGACTCAAATCTCGCGTGGTAAACACCATCGCAGTTTTGGGGTAGTCTTGCCGAAACATTCTCACCTGTTGTCGTGCCGCTTCCGATGCCATCTCGTTAAACCCATCGAAGAGCAGCAAAAGGGGAGTGTGGGTAGGGACGTTTCGCTGCGCGACATGAAACGCATTTTTGTTATCAACGTCCGTACGGGAGGTGTGGGGAGTGTGGGGAGTGAAAGATTCATCGATTGGTTCAGCAACGCCCAAAAATTCACCTTGACGGAGCCAAGTTTCTAGAGTTGCTTTATCTATATTTATGGTGGGGTGGTGTTTGTGGATAAATTTTTGGATTCTCTCAAGTACGGAAGTTTGACTGTAGCGTAATTCTATGAGAATAGGAATATGGCCATTTTCTCCAGACCTGACCTTATCTGCCTCTTCTAATAACAATCTGGCCAAAGCAGTTGATTTTCCCGAACCTGGTCTTCCCACCAATAAAACATGATTAGGGGCATATTTGCGCAAACCCTCTAAAACCGTCAACCGTTCAATTTTCTCTTCTGGACGTTCCCTTTGTTTTTCCTCCGCAATAGTTTGTACCATCAAACCCAAGTCCAACAGTGGAGAAATATTTTGCCGTTGCTCAACAGGCTTTTTTCCCGCCACATCCGTCAGAGTATAAACCTCCCACCATTGGGCGTATTCTTGGCAAATTGATTCTAGATAGGGCTTCCACATACAAGTCAAAAGTCACAATTCAAAAGTCAAAAGTAAGAATTTTCAAGTTAGAAGTTAGAAGTTATATTATGTCCACATACAAGTCAAAAGTCACAATTCAAAAGTCAAAAGTAAGAATTTTCAAGTTAGAAGTTAGAAGTTATATTATGTCCACATACAAGTCAAAAGTCACAATTCAAAAGTCAAAAGTAAGAATTTTCAATTTAGAAATTAGAAGTTATATCATGTCGGGTGGAAAGTATTAAAAGTTTGTAGTGTTGCTCTAGCCCATTGAAATATCTATCTTATTGCTCAAGTCCTACTACAAACAAAGAGTTATTATTCCGACATCGAATTGTAAATCAGAAGTTAGGGGTTAAATTTATCGCTAATTATATCTGTCTTATTGCTAAAGCCCAACTACAAACAAAAACTTATTATCCCGACATCATATTGTAAGTCAGAAGTCAGAAGTTGAATTTGTAGCAAATTATATCCGTAAATACCTATAATACCATTTGGACAAATATTTTGTACAAATATCTATAAACCTCTTATTTCTTACTACCTAATTCCACTAATGAAAAAACAAGATAAAACCTTACCTTTAACCTTACTTGGAGCAGCTTTCGTAATGATTGTCGGCAGTGTCGCTGGCTATATCCTCATATCTTCCGAAGAAACAGTAGACAATTTGCCTCTGGGTGCCGAGGTTGTCCCCAAGGATGCAATGATGACTTTACATCTTTCTACTAACTCCAATCAATGGGAACAACTTCAACAATTCGGCACTCCTGAATCAAAAACTGCTTTAAAAAAATTGTTGGGGGAGTTGCGCGATCGCTTCCTAACTACCTATGGCTATAATTATCAACGAGATATTCAACCTTGGATAGGGAAGAAAGTGATGATAGCCTTTTTGCGCAAATCTACTTTAGAACCTTCTAACCCAACTACTCCCGACTCTCCACCACCACCCCCTGCTCAACAAGCAACTATGATGGTATTGCCCATCGCCGATCCAACGGCAGCTAAACAAATTTTAGACAAACCGCGCTCTCCTAAAGAAGGTAAATTAGTTAAACGTACCTACAGAGGTATTGAAATTACAGAAACTGAAGGAGTACCTAACCAAGATATTTCTGTCGCAGCATTGGGAGGAAAGTTTTTAGTAGTTACTAATTCTCAAACGGCAATAAATCGAGCGATCGATATATATAAAGGAGACAACTCTCTAAAAAAAGCTCCTGGTTATATAGCAGCGATGGAGAAACTGGAAACTGCTGCACCTTTTGCTCAGGTATATGTGAATATTCCTATTGCTGCTGCTTATACTTCTAGTAAATCTATTACTCCTGTGTCTGAGGAAAATCTCAAACAACTTGAGGATAACCAGGGAATGGCAGCAACAGTCAGCATAGTTCCTGAAGGTATAGATTTAAAGGCAATTTCTTGGCTCAAACCAAATAGTCAGAAAAAGTTTAGTGTAGAAAATAATGCCACAGGAATGTTAAATCGAGTTCCTGGAAATGCTTTGATGATGATATCTGGCAGTAATTTACAGAAAATGTGGTCTGATTATGTCAAGGGTGCAGCAGCTAATCCCATCGCTCCCATTAACCCAGATACATTCCGTCAAACTGTGAAGAATGGAACTGGGATGGATTTAGATAAGGAATTGATCAACTGGATGGCAGGAGAATATTCTTTGTCTTTACTACCTATTCCCAAAAATAAGGATCAGTTACAAAAATTTGCTGCGGGGTTTGTGTTTATGGTTAAGGCAAGCGATCGCCGTGCTGCTGAGGAGTCTCTGAAAAAATTGGATGAGGCGATGAAGAAAAAGGAATTTGAGGTAGGTGAAGCTGTTGCGAGCGGAAAACCTGTTGTGAAATGGACTTCACCATTTGGTGGTTTTACTGTAATTCGTGGTTGGTTGAATGGGAATGTGGCATTTTTCACTTTAGGAGGATCTGTGGAAAATCAAATATTGCCTGCACCGACAAATTCTATGGCAGAAAGTGTGGTATTACAAGAAACTCTACCATTAGAGTCAGAATCTTTTAATGGCAACTTTTTCATTGATATTAGTCGGACTTTCAATCCTCAAAATCTTTCTATTCCGCAGTTACCTGCAAATCAAAAAGTTTGGGTAGATGGTATGGAGTCTATTGGGGTGACATCTATTGTTAGTAATAGTCGGACAACTAATTATGATGTATTTGTGAAATTGAAAAAGCAACAGTAAGTATAGCCTTATGGGTAAGTCAGAAGTCAGAAGTTATATGATTTCCCAAAATGGTGCAATAGTAGGGGCGGGTTTATAATTAATGGATAATAATTAATAATTAATAATTAATAATTACCTCTTGTTAAAACTCAGAGATAGTACGCAAGTACGGAAATATTATTTCATTATTCATTATTCATTATTAATTAATTTCAAACCCGCCCTAATGCACACCCATTTAGATGTGTCACACCAGTAAGGCTTGAGCAATAAGATATATGGGCTAAATTCCTACTACTGGACTGACACAGCTAAAACTGTGCATTAGGGAGTAGGGGAGTGGGGGAGTAAGGTAGGGACGTTGCATAAGGGCGTCCGTACGGGAGAAGGACTGTTGTTGGGTTGAGGAACAAAACCCAACCTACATTTATTGCACCATTTAAGGTGTGTCAGTCTACTACAAGCTTTAATTATAACTATTCAACCGGAAGTGATATTTCTAACTGTACGTTGTCTATCCGACAACTCCCCTATCTGAAATTCTGACTTCTACTTCCTAACTAATGTATAGCAATGCTACCAGATTTGATATTATCCCAATCTTGATTATGATTAAAATTTCTCCCAATATTCAAAAGTTTTTCCCTGGGTTAAAAAGGCTGAAAGTTGTCATGCTGCTATTCGTCTTGTTTGTAATTCCCACATCAGTTATAGCTCAAGAAAAAAATCGGATACAATTACGCATTGAGTTCGATGTCAATAGGAAAGGAAAGCCGACTAATTTAGAAGTTATTGAAAGTAGTGGCAACGAAAAGTTCGATCAGGCAACTTTAAAGGCAATAGAAAGAATGCGCTTTAAGGAATCGGATGATACTCGAAAAGGAATATGGGCTGACATAAATGTTGAATTTAATGGATTAAACCCCTACGTTTATCCGCCAGAGATGATTAAAAAATTCGTCGATAGTTGTAGCGACGGACAACAGAAAAAGGAGTTTTGTGTTTGTATGATCGAACAAGCTCAAAAACAATATCCCTTAGAAGCTTTTTTAGAAATTTCTTTTCAGATATTTCAAGGTAATGTTTCTGCTGAGGGCAAAGAATTTTTTCAAGACCTTATATATCCTTGTATAACAAAATTTCCCATAGAATAATTTTTACCTTCTACTCCAGCACCGAGAGATAATTCTAGTATCAAATAGCTTAATTTTTACTGCCAAATAATTTATTACCATAAGCATTGAGTTGAATGTTAATATCTGTACCTTATATACTTGGAATCTTGGGAATCTGTTGTATAATTTATATCTAGATTATACAACACCATATTTGTTTGTTACTTTTAAACTAAATACAGTAGGTATAAAAAAGATCCTGATTACTGATTAAGCCAATTTTCTAAATCATTTATGCTATTGAAATCTAAGAAATATTCCCCCAAATTTTCCAATTATTCAATAGTTAAATTTCCAATTTTGCTAATTGTTTCTCTATTAATTTCCCCAAAACGCTTTTTCAATTGACGAATTATTAAGGCGATCGCTTCATCTTTTCTCCCTTCTTTTCTTCCTTCTTCTTTAGCAAAAGTTATTTTTCCCCTTTCATCTTGCAATGCCATAGCACGACTTTGTGCTATTTCTAATTCTTCTGGACTCATACCAGCTTGATTAGCTAAATTTAAAGCTAATTCTATCTCTGATGCTTCTCCTAATGAAGGTGGAATCTCATCGAAACTAGAAGCTTCTTTGAGGAAATAAATCCATTTATCTGCTAAACTTTCTAACTCTGATAGTTTTTTCTTAAACTTGGGTAATTCCACAAATACTAATCGTAATTCCTCATCCAAACATTTAAAATTTTCTATTTCTTCTTTCAACACAAATTTATTAATAATTTCCTGGGCTTTTTTAAACAGAATGAAATCGGTAATTGTCACAGCCATCACTGGTTTAAGTCTAATATAATTATCAGAAGTTTTTAATTGATTAGCATATCCTTTTGCCACATTATAAACTACCCGTTTACCAAAACTTTTCATGGATGATACTTGTATTTCGATTACCACAATTTTTCCATCAGCTCAGACTGCTTTTACATCTAAATAAGTATCTTTTAAAGTTAAAACTTGACCAGGATTATAAGGATTAATAATGGTTAAAGATTGAATAGTTTTTTCTCCATTGTAAATCACAGTATTGAGGAAAATAATCAAGATATCTTTACTTTCCTCGGAGCCAAAAACTTTTTTGAATACATAATCTATTTTCGGGCTAATAAATTATTTTTCTCCAATATTTCCCCTTGAGTTTGACATTTTTAATTAGACTTACAGGAGGCATATTTACCACATCATAACTAATCCTGAATTTGGTTAAATTATATAGCAATCTTAAATAAGTTATAAGATTTTTATCGTAGGGGTTTGGTCTCCAAACCCAAGGGGAAAGGGATTGGTAAACCAAACCCCTACATTTTTTTTTACGAATTATTTCTTATGGCTATAGCAGATATTTCAGTCAATAATAAATTAATAAATGACAGCTAAATACTTACCGAAATAATTAATAATTCAACAATTAAATAATTAGACCATTCACGCCTTGAAGCCTCCCCTTTCAAGGGGAAAAAATAAATATGCATCCCCCTTTGTGTCAATCCTCTCCCTTTTAGGGAAAGGTAATTATCAATTATCAATTATCAATTATCAATTAATGAACGATGAATAATGAAATAATTCAGGTTAAAAGCTTCCTATTTCAATGAGAAAAATGGTTCATTAATCCTATCTCTTTTAGGAAAGAGTAATTATCAATTATCAATTATCCATTATCCATTATTCATTATCCATTAATGAACTGCAACTTCCAAAAAACCAGAAATTTCTCGACAATACTCATTACATAATTGCGACATTCGGAAATCTTCATTACGAGGATAAGTCGCATCTATTTTAACATCTGCTACTACTCTACCAGGGCGAGCAGCCATCACAATTACTCTTTGGGATAAATACACTGCTTCATAAATATTATGAGTCACAAAAACTACAGTCCAATTTCGTTTTTGCCACACATCTAATAGATCGCTATTTAATTTACTACGAGTCATTTCATCCAAAGCACCAAAAGGTTCATCCATCAGAACAATTCTTGGCTGAGTTACTAACGCCCTAGCAATAGAAACCCGCATTTTCATTCCACCTGATAATTGTCGTGGATAAGAACGTTCAAAACCATTTAATCCGACTAAATTAATTGCTTCTTGCACAATTGTGCGAGATTCTCTCAGAGATTTTCCTGTTAATTTTAGAGGTAAATGTACATTATCAATCACATGAGACCAAGGCATTAAAGCTGGTTCTTGAAATACAAAAGCTAACTCATTTTTATCCTTATTTATATTTGATTCAATTTTGCCAAAACTAACTTCACTTAATCTTGCTATTAATCGTAATACTGTGCTTTTTCCACAACCAGACGGTCCGACAATAGTGACAAATTCTCCTTGATTAATTGTCAAGTTCATGTCTTGCAAAGCAACAGTACCATTAGAATAAATTTTATTGACGTGATTACAGGAAATAGCTGTTTGATGATTCATTTTTATTATTGATATTGATGTTAATTGATTAGTACAATTACCATGTTATACCAATTTAAAAATACTTACTACAAATACTATGGTTTTTTTTAGGAGTTGTAGGGGCGATTTCCTCACGGAATGCTCCGCAAACGCAAATCGCCCCTACTTCGATACCATTTATCAGTTCATAACTTATCTTATTAGTCAAAGGAGCATCTCCTGTAAAGTCTTTTTATCGCCCTTATTATTCGTAACTTTCTTTTCTCAAATTGGTATTATACCATTTATAGCAATATAATTGAAGTTGTGTATCGGATATTTTTTACGGAGTAGAGGAGAAGAAAAATAAAT